>CADCQV010000354.1 GCA_902803625.1 uncultured Lachnospiraceae bacterium | reverse complement strand
TCCAATCGTCAGAGGGAAGGCAAAGGCACCGGTTGAATTTGGTGCAAAATACGATATCAGCATTGATGAGAACGGACATGCACGTCTTGAGAAAATCAGTTTCGATCCCTGCAACGAGTCAACGATTTTCATAGATGCACTCGAAAGATATCGCAATAGAACCGGCCATTATCCAAAGCGCATACTTGTAGATAAAATCTATCGAACAAGGGACAATTTGCGCTTTTGCAAAGACCATCACATAGAGATATCCGGTCCTAAGCTCGGGAGACCAGCTGAAGGAAAAAGCAGAGCTACAAAAGATGAAAAGCAGGACGAGAAGGATCGGATTGAAGTAGAACGATTCTTCAGTCTTGATAAAAGGCGGAATGGCGCCGGACTGATTATGACGAAATTAAGCGATACCACGCTTAATACGATCGCGCTGACGGTACTCGTGACGAATTTGTTTGCGACAACTGCTAAGATTTTTTTTGTGCTTTATCTCTTGGACTGTGGAAATGGAATCGAACAGCAATATTTTATCGAAATAGAATCTGCCGCATAGTTCGTAAAGCGATATATGGATACCCCTTGCTTAGCAGACACTAATTACAAAAGTGGAGATTTAAAATTGAGAAATAGAATAATTGTCAGAAATCTAGGGCCTATTAATGATCTGGTGCTTGATCTGAAAAGTGATATACAGTTTATCATAGGGCCTCAGGCTTCAGGAAAAAGTACAATAAGTAAAGTTATTTATTTCTGTAAAAAAATCAGAGACTATACTGTTGAGTATCTGGAGAAAGACGATTCTTTGCTGAAGACACCTGAGAATGAGCTGTATGTCTCGTTTTTGAAGTATGTCAGAAAACAGTATATGGATAGTTTCGGAACAACCAGGCATTATTCAAAAGAGTTTTATGTGAAGTATGAGTATGACTTTGATAGATATGTAGAGATAAAGCTTGACGAACAGAGATATGCCAAATTCCGATTTTCGACAGAGATTGAAAATGAAATCAGAGAGTTGATTAAATCTACATATCAGGTATATTTTGACAATACCAAAGGAGAGAACAGTTATGATAAGCTTGCTGAAAAAATTCAATTAAAAAAAATGGCAAGCCGTCATTTTAGAGAAGTTGTCTCAAAAATATTCAGTGACGACATGGATATTGTTTATATTCCTGCCGGGAGAAGTCTTCTTTCAGCTTTATCTGATCAGCTAGATGTTGTGAACACAAGTATAATGGATTTGCCTATGAAAGATTTCGTAAGTATGATCAGGACAACAAAAGTCCGTTTTGGAACCAGACTTTCTGACATGGTGGCTGATTATGTAAAGACTGTTAAGGGGCAGATTAAAAATGCAAATGTTGATAAAGCAATAGAACTGATCAGAGAGATTTTAAAAGCAGATTATATTAACGATAATGATGGCGAAAAACTGTATTTCAGTGAAAAACAATGGGTAAAGCTAATATATGGTTCATCGGGTCAACAGGAGGCACTATGGATATTGCTGCTACTGTTTATAATTATTTTAGAGGACAGAAAAAGTTTTGTGATAATTGAAGAGCCGGAGGCGCATCTATATCCGGAGGCTCAGAGGGGAATAGTGGAGCTAATGTCACTTACAGCAAATTCCAGTAAAAGTAAGCTTTTAATCACGACACATAGCCCTTATATAATGACGTCTGCGAATTTACTTATACATTCTGGTAGAGTTGAGACAAAAGTGAAAAGAGGAAGTGATAGTGCGATTATTCCCAAGGCGTACAGGATCAATCCGGGTTCTGTTTCTGCGTATAAATGTGAAAATGATAAGGGTTTTAAGATGATAAGTATAATTGACGAAGAAACACAGATGATGAACGCAGGGGAAATTGATAAAATCTCTGAGGTCATCAATGAAGATACAGAGAAGCTTTTGGATTTGGAGATAGATTATGGTCTGTAATAATGTAGATGACTGTATTTCTACTGCCTTAAATATATATGGGCAATGTGCCAGGTGCAGATCTCAGTCTGATTCAACAAGGATTACTCGTAAGGAGCGGGGAAGAAGGTATAATTTAATTAACAGAGAAAAAAGGATGGTTACCGTATTCCATGTTGACGGTGGGATAGTACTTGATGAAAGGAACGTGGTAGCGTGCGACTATCTATATTATGTCTACGATAATAAAAGATCTAAGGCAATTTTTGTTGAACTTAAAGGAATAGATATATGTCATGCATTAGAACAGATTTATAGCTCAATCAATCTTCTGGAGAAACAATTAGGGAATTCGGAAGTGTTATGCAGGATAGTCTGTTCCTCAGTACCGAAGATCACAAATGACCCTAAGGTTCTCAGGCTGAGAAGGAAATTAAAAAAACAGTATGGAATTACTCCAAAGATAAAAGAGAATAACTTGGATGACGTGCTGCAGTACTAAGAATTTGGCATTTTTTGAGACTATGAGACCAAATAAACGGACATAATGATAATAGAATGACGTAGAAAAGAAAGAATCATAAATGAAGATGAATGAGAAAGATAGGATGATCTTGGAAAAAAATGAGATAAATGAACTTATTGACGGAATCCTTTCTGCAATTAGAACGCATGTAGTAAGCATTATACTATATGGATCTTTTGCCAGAGGTGATAATACTGATGGATCAGATGTTGATATCGCAATTATACTAAGCGATACCCTAACCGAGACATTAAGTGAGAATTTGACAGATAATATCGTGGATTTGGATCTAAAATATGACAGAGTTTATTCAATCATAGAAATAAAACATGATGATTTTGAAAGATGGAGAAGCTATATTCCGTTTTATAAGAATGTTGACAGGGAGGGTATCGTACTATGGAAAGCAGCATAGTTGAGTTGTCTAAATACAGATATCAGACTGCCATAGAAAACCTGGAAACGGCTCGGCTTAATTATAGAGAAGGAATGTTTAAGCAAGCCGTAAACAGATCATATTATTCTATCTTTCATGCTATTAGGGCTTTGACTGCTTTAGATGGATTTGACTCTGGAAAGCATAGCGGCATTATCTCATATTTCAATAAAACTTATGTTAAAGAAGGGATATTTGACAAAAGTACATCGTAAATAATAGATAAGGCATTTAAGATTAGGGAAAATGCAGATTATCAGGATTTTTATGTTGTTTCAAAAAAAGATACAGAAGAGCAGATTCGCAATGCTGAGTAATTCATAGAGATTATACATGAGTATCTGATCAAAAAGTGGGGTGAATAGAGTGAAAATACTAACAGTATTTGGGACAAGGCCGGAAGCCATAAAGATGTGTCCTCTTGTTCTTGAATTGAAAAAGCATAGAGATATTAAAACGATAGTCTGCCTCACCGGGCAACACAGGGAGATGCTGGATCAGGTGATGAAGGCTTTTTCTGTTGCTGCTGATTATGACCTGAATATTATGAAGGACAGGCAGACACTTACCGGGATTACCACAGCCGTAATGGAGGGAATGGAATCGGTGCTTATAAAAGAAAAACCGGATATTGTTCTAGTTCACGGCGATACGACAACCTCATATGCTGCGGCAATGGCGGCATTTTACCAGAAAATTCCGGTAGGGCATGTAGAGGCAGGATTAAGAACCGGAAACATCTATTCTCCCTACCCTGAAGAAATGAACAGGCTTCTGAGTGACAGGATAAGTACCTATTATTTTGCTCCTACGGACCCCCGGCAGACCGGAATGTCAACCCTGCTTAAATATATCTACAGTGATATGCCTTACCGTACATTTGATGATCCTGTTCTGGTGAGAGAAACGAAGCGTAAACCGGGTTTTTTTCATTAATAACAGGCCAATTATAGGAGGAAAATGATGAAGAGTGCAATTAAAAAGGGACTGGCTTTGATAATACTGCTGTCACTTGTTCTCTGCGGCTGTGAAGACAGCGTGGCAGGAAGCGGCAGTGAAGCCGGAGACAAAGCTGCTCCGGCAGAAGAATCCACTGAAGCAGCTACCGGGGAGGGCAGTGACAGCGGAGAAAAGGCGGAAAAAGGCGAAGCGGAGGGGGATACAGGTGCTGCCGCAGAAGCAGAAGCCGGTGAAGAGACAGTCGAGGCAACGGATAGCAGTGATACGGGCGCTGACAGCGCTTCCGGGAAAGATGACTTAATAATCCCCCTTGTCAGCCATCAGTATATTGACCGTTATGAGGGCGCTAACAGGCTTTACTATTCAAAGTATGATCTTTTAAGCCTCGGGAAATACAGCGATGATTATCCTGAGCTTGAAAAAACATTATCCTCAAGGAATGATGAGATAAAGAAAGAAAAAGAAACGGATGCCGATGAGCGCGGAAGTGAGGCGAAGGAATGGCAGAAGGAAATGAATGAGGAGGCTCCGTTTTATACAGTGAGCCGTACTTTCGTGAAAAGGGCGGATAAGGATACCTTCAGCTTTGTTGTGGAGTTTGAGGATTTCCTCGGAGGAGCCCATGGGATGAACGGAATGGTCGGATATAATTATTATCCGGAAATCGGAGGGGAAATACCCTTAAGTGATGTTATAAAGGATAATGATCTCTTAAATGACGTACTTTCCGACAAGCTTAAGCTCAAATATCCGGACATTGAATGGTTTGAGGACCTGAAGGAAACCTTTTCGAAATACGGTAAGGAAGGCAGCGATTACACATATAACTGGGTTCTGGAGAATCAGGGCATCACATTCTTCTTTAATCCTTATGAAATTGCAGCATACGCATACGGAAGACAGACTGTGACCATTCCCTATGATGAGGTTCCCGGGCTTTTCACCGAGAAGATAAAGGGGAATGACGGCCAATATGTCAGCGCCTTTGATCTTTATGATGAAGTTAGTGTTTTTGATGGGGATGGCAGGGAGAAGAAGCTTAATATTGACGCGGACTTTGACTATGACAGCTACGGCTCTCCGGGAGATTATCCGGTAAAAGCTTTAACTCTTTACTATGACGGAAAGGAGCTAAAGGATGAAGACAGCCCCGTAGCTTATGCATATGAGCACGATATGTATGTTGTCCACACCGGGGACGGCAGAAACTACGTATATATTGACTGTTATCAGGATAACGACTGGCATTCCGTTATTTCCTACGAGCTTTCGGCCGACGGCATAAAAAGACTTAAGGAAACAAACGGAAGCTTCTATGTATCCTCTGTATCCGATGATGAGGTCTGGTGGCATCCGGCGGTTTTCAATCAGGAAAAGTTTGAGCTGCAGCACAGGGCGGATATGCTGAGTACAGTATCATCCACCTGTTATTACCGCACCGGAAAGGACGGTAATCCGGAGCCCTATACAAACTACTTTACGATTACCTCTGAAACCGTAATAAAGTCTGTAAGACCCTTAAGAGCCAGATATATGGGTGAAACAGAGGATCTAAGCGTTGATGCGCCGGAAGTCGGAGGCGAGGATGAGCATGTTACGGAGCTCCCTGCAAATACCGGATTCAGGCTATGGCGGACCGATAATGAATCCTATGTGGACTGTGTTGTCGAGGAGGACGGGAAACACAATGTGTACCGCCTGATACAGGAAACCGATAAGGATTACAACCGGATGATCGACGGGGTCAATATAGAGGACTGCTTTGAAGAGCTGTTTTGGGCAGGATGATGAATATTTCCTTATGATTATCTTAATCTCCGTATTTTAATAAAATATTGTGGTATCATTCTTTGCGAAGGATCTTCCATCCGGGAGAGGTAAGATTCTTCGGGCTTCGCCCTCAGAATGCCGGCATAGCCTTTGATATAAGCCATATAAACCGGAGATAAGAATATGTATTATTTAAGAATAAAATCAGCAGTTCTGCCCATCGTTTTAACCGTTTGTCTGGCGGGGTTCAGCCTTACCGGCTGCGGAAGGAAAACAGAAGAAATAGTCACGAATAAGGATGAAGCCGAGGCTCCTTCAACCGAAGAAGCCTCCGATATCTCCATTCCATCAGTAGAGGATATTGAGGAGGAAGCAGAGGAAGAGAAGGACGTCGAGGTAAATGATGAAGACCGCGCCGTTTCGGACAGCTTTGATGAGGCTGTGGCTTTTATTAAAAAAACCGGTGGCGTTCTTCCCGAAATTGATTATGAAACCGTGAAATACAAGCCGGCAGAGCGTGACGGAGATCTCGCGATAAACAAAAAGGCTCCGAAAGAGATCGAAGAGGGTCTGAAGGATGATAAGGTAAAGACCATACGCCTTATAAGAAGCGGAAACGGGGCGACCATTGATTTTACTGTATATACTGATCCGGAGGACGGGCTGATCGACAAGATCGTTTCCACTGAGTATGGCAGTGAGGGACGCGAGGTTACCGGCTTTTATTACAAGAATGGGGTTCTTCTCTACACATACAGATATCTTGACGATCTGTACGGGATCAATGCGGATGATGCCAGGAAAAGCGGCGGACAGAGGTGCTACTTTATCAATGATTTTCTGTCGGAATGCTATGCGACCTACGGAGACAATAATGAGTCGGTTAACGCAGCCACGTATAAGGATCTGAATCCGGATATCCGGAAGGAATATGATGAGATGGAGGCAGAGCTTATAAACAGAGCTTATATCAATTATAATGTTCTGAAGGATATACCCTCCATAGCGAAAATATACGGATATGTGGCTGATGAACAGGGCGGAACGCTTGCAAATACCTCGATAACAATTACAAGTGAAGCGAATGGCTATACAGATACCGTTACCAGTGACGGGGACGGGTATTATGAGTTTATTGTCCCCATAAATACCGCAGACTGGTACAATATGCTGTTCGAATACGGTGAATTTGCACCTTCAAAGTTAAATGACATCTATATCAGACCCCGCACCATAGAATATCCTGCGGGAGTTACCTATATGGCACCCGTTGGCGGGAATAAACATGATACCGATGTATATCTTCTTGATGTCACGAAGCAGTCGCCGGATAAATTAAAGGAAAACCAGTATGAGGCCGTTCTTACCTACGACAATGAAAAGATTGCCGGCCTTAAGCCCTTCACACTTGATCTGAATTCAGGGAAATACGATAATGATGATTCACAGGTGATTACGGTTGACAGCGGGACGGATTACAAGTATTTTGTAACGGATCAGGTAAACGGGAAGGCCGGGAATAATCTGACTAATGATATGTCTCTTTCCGGGGCACAGGTTAAGCTATATAATAAAAACGGCCTTGTGGGCTCCTTCCAGGTACCCGTCGGCCACTCAGGAGTGGTATGGGAGGTATTTGAAATAAAGGGATCAGAGATCATACCCTCAAATAATTACTATTTCGAGACAGGGAAGAATATCTTCTTCTGAGACCCTGTATCCTGAGCAACGTTTTTGTCATCCTGAGCAACGTTTTTGTCATCCTGAGCACCGTTTTTGTCATCCTGAGCGCCAGCGAAGGATCTTTATAATGGTTCGAATAAAAAGAGAAAGAAGAAGAAAGCTGTACTTACTGGCCGCGGCATGTGTTTCATGTGTCGCGGTTCTTGTGCTGCTTATAATATCCTTGCTTTTTCTTATAAAGAGTGGCAGCGATAAGGTCTATGACGCCGGATTGACCGAAGCTGTTGCAGAGGCTCCGGAAGCGCCCGGAGAAAAGGATGTTCCTTTTACGCCAAAGACAGATAAGCCAGAGAACGGGAAGAACGGAATACCGGAGAATAGTGCTCCGGAAAAAACAGATACTTCCCTGAGCGCAGATTCCGCGCCTGATATGCCCGGACAGATCGACGATGATTCCCTTCAGGATGAGAATTCCCTCGTGAACGGCGATATTCCGATGAAGGGGGAGGATGAGAAGGTATACATTACCTTTGACGACGGACCCTCGGTTTTCACTAATGAAATACTTGACATTCTGAAGGAATATAATGTTAAAGCCACGTTCTTTGTATGTGGGACAGGGGACAATGATGAAAGCCTCCGCCCTGTTTATAAAAGGATAGTAGACGAGGGACACACCATCGGAATGCACTCGTATTCTCACGTGTATTCAAGGGTTTACGGGGATCTGGATATGTTCCAGTACGACCTTGATAAAATACGTAATCTAATCTATAATGAGACGGGTGTGGTGCCGAAATACTATCGTTTTCCCGGAGGCAGCGGAAATACCATTGCTTCTCTTCCTATGGAGCAGTACATATCTGTGCTTTACAGTCAGGGAATGGAGTACTATGACTGGAATGTCTACGGCGGGGATTCTTCGGGAAACAGGCTCTCGTCTGAAAATATCATAAAAAACACTCTTGACGGGGTTGACAGGCGAAAAACTGCTGTTATTCTGCTTCACGATACCGGAAGCAGGAAAAATACGGTGGATGCGCTTCCCGGGATCCTTGAGGGTCTGAAGGAAAGAGGAGCAGATATCAGAGCCATAGATGATGATACACCGCCGCTGCATCAGTATTTGGATAATAACTGAAGGAGGATATTTAGATGGGTTTTTTTGATGAATTTAAGGAAGACCTGTCCCAGGCTGTTGGAGAGCTGAATGCAGCCGGAACAAAAGAAGAAGGGGATTCAGCTGACACCCTGATCCCGGAAACCGTCGAGGAGGGTGTGCAGGAGAGCCTGAATCTTTCTGAAATGATAGATAAAATCCCGGAGCCTGTTTTTGATTTTGATACAGAGCCGAAGCCGGATCCGGGAGATCTGCAGTCTGATCCCGGATTGACTCCGGATCTCAGCTTTTCAGGCGACAATGTTCTTAAGGATCCTTTCCTTCCCGAGACGGATCTGCAAAGCAGTGACTTCTTAGCAGGGGAAGCAGAAGACAGGATCAAACCCGATACCACCGGGGAGACTGAGCCGGAAGCAGAATCTGAGGCATTAGCTGATGCCGGGATATTGTCAGAGGCTGAAGCCGCACCTGAGGAGCCTGCAGCAGAGCCGGAAATTATGCCGGAATTCCCGGAGCCCGAGCCTGAAGCAGCTTCAGAGC
>CADCQV010000353.1 GCA_902803625.1 uncultured Lachnospiraceae bacterium | reverse complement strand
ATACATTGTCATTCTGAGCGAAGCGAAGAATCTTCTATAGCCGGGCGAAAGATCCTTCGCTGGCACTCAGGATGACAGGAATAAGGCACTCAGGATGACAGGAATAAGGCGCTCAGGATGACAGGAATAAGGCACTCAGGAGCAAAGCGCAAGGCTCATATAGACAAACCGGGATAGAATATGTTACAATTTTAACAAACGCGGTCCTGACCCGGGGAAGCTTCCGGGAAACGCTCCGGCCGCGGGAAAACTGACGGAAAGACAGCTGTCCGGGATACGAAAGACCCGTACGGTTACATGGAAAGTATAAATGGATAAGGAAATAAATAAATATGAGGGTGTGGACAGCTGGGAGACCATAATTCTCCTTTATAATTCTGCCCTTAAGGAGATCGGAACCAAGCTTGCCATCTTAAACGACGAATTTCAGCACGTTCATCAGTACAATCCCATTGAACATATCAAAAGCAGGATAAAAACCCCGGAAAGCATTGTAAAGAAGCTGAAGCGCAGGGGTTATGAGTCCACCATCGAAAACATGGTGAAATATGTTAATGATATTGCGGGTGTGAGGGTCATCTGCTCCTTTACCTCGGACATATACAGGGTGGCGGAGATATTGGCGAACCAGAGTGATATCAACGTGCTTTCCATAAAGGACTACATCAAGCATCCGAAGGAGAGCGGCTATAAGAGTTATCACATGATAGTGACGGTGCCGATCTTCCTGTCTGACGGTGTGGTGGATACGAAGGTGGAGATACAGATCCGTACAGTAGCCATGGATTTCTGGGCAAGTCTGGAGCACAAGATAAACTATAAGTACGAGGGTGATGCGCCCGAGCATATTAAGAGAGAGCTTTTCGAATGTGCGGAGATGGTATCTGATCTGGATGCGAAGATGATGTCTCTTAATGATGAGCTGCGGGATGCCCACGAACAGCAGGAATCCGACGAAGAGAAGCGCCAGCAGGAAAAGCATGAAGCAGAGAAAACGCTTCTCAAGGAGAGATTTTACGGAGAGGCGGAATAATCCGGCTTCCGGGATAGTTGACATAACTTTGCAGGCCTGTCTTGCATACAAAAACAAAAGATGCTATAGTAAACGGCAAGTAATTTGATTTAGGGGAGCCGATCTGCCAATGGATGATTATATGGACAGCCTCGTTAAGGAGGTTGAAGGGAATATAAAGCCTATACGTGCAGAGAAGCTGAGTGAGGAACCCGGATCCGGGAATGGAGCAGCTTCTTCAGCCGGAGGAAATGAGGGAGAGGCCGGGAAGGATATTTACTCCCATGTTCACCGCGAGAATGTAAAGTGCTACAGGAACACCCAGGCGGTGATAAAGGAGAGTACCGGCAGCATAAAGCAGGAGTTCAAGGAGGGACAGTCCGGAATACGCGGGCTTCTTACGATGATACTTCTGCTTCTCATACTGAATCTCGGAGCTACAGCGGTTCTTATTTTACATTCGGTATTCGGCTATTTTTGATAAATGAAAACATCTTCTAAGGATACAATATATCGCTACGCCGTCCGCGGCGGAAATGCCCTGAAAGGGGAAGTGGAGGTAGGCGGTGCCAAGAATGCGGCACTGGCTATCATTGCTGCGTCCATTTTGACGGATGAGACCGTTACCATTGAGAATATGCCGGACGTCAGGGATACCAATGTGCTCCTTGATGCCATGGCGGGCATCGGTGTTATCATTGAGAGACCCGACAGGCATACCGTCAGGATAAACGGTTCCATGGTCAGGAATGTCAATATCGAGTACGAGCTCATCAGAAGGATAAGGGCTTCCTATTACCTCATAGGAGCACTGCTGGGGAAGTACAATGAGGCGGAGGTGCCTCTGCCCGGAGGCTGCAATATCGGGAGCCGCCCCATAGACCAGCATTTGAAGGGCTTCCGCGCCATCGGTGCGGATGTGAAGATAGAACGGGGCTCGATCATTGCAAAGGCGGAAAAGCTTACCGGAGCCCATATTTATATGGATGTTGTCAGTGTGGGTGCCACCATAAACATTTTAATGGCCTCCTGCATGGCAGACGGAAAGACCATAATAGAAAATGCGGCCAAGGAGCCCCATGTGGTTGACGTGGCCAACTTTTTAAATAGTATGGGTGCCAATATAAAGGGTGCCGGTACCGATGTGATCAGGATAAAGGGGGTTTCCTCCCTGCACGGAGCCACATACTCCGTCATTCCGGATCAGATAGAGGCGGGGACATTCATGTTCGCTGCTGCGGTTACCGGAGGTGACATCCTTGTAAAGAACGTTATCCCCAAGCATCTGGAATCCATTACCGCAAAGCTGATCGAGGTGGGCTGCCGGGTGGAGGAATTTGATGACTGCGTAAGGGTCAGCAGAACCGGGAAGCTTAAGAATACACAGATAAAGACACTGCCTTATCCCGGATTCCCCACGGATATGCAGCCTCAGGCCGGAGTGACCCTTTCCCTTTCAGAGGGTGTCAGTACCATAACGGAGAGCATTTTCGAGAACCGTTTCCGCTATGTGGATGAGATAATGAAGATGGGAGCCGACATAAAGGTCGAGGGAAACACGGCGATAATCACCGGAACAGAGAGCCTGACCGGGGCGAATATCACGGCTCCGGATCTGCGTGCGGGAGCGGCGCTGGTACTCGCAGCCCTTGCGGCCGACGGGGTTTCCACCATAGACGATATTCATCTTATCGAGAGAGGATATGAGGACTTTGAGATAAAGCTCAAGGGCCTGGGGGCGGTTATCGAAAAGGTGACGGACGAGCGCTCCGTAAAGAAATTCAGAATGAAGAACGCAAAGGTGGGCTGAGCTGATAAAAGATTCTTCGCTTTGATAAGATTCTTCGCTTCGCTCAGAATGACACTGATGCAGCAGTTTTCTCACAGTATCGCTTCTACAAACAGTCCATGCTCATGGGACAGATCCACATAATGGCTGCCGCACTGGACCATGGGTTTACTGAGATCCATCTTGTTTATGAGGACGATATCGCCCTCCATTCCGTTTGAAAGCCTTACCCTGTTATGCATATAGGT
>CADCQV010000352.1 GCA_902803625.1 uncultured Lachnospiraceae bacterium | reverse complement strand
CTTATGGGATCAAGCGGGCTTACCAGTACGCTCTTTACCATAAGCCCAGTTCTTACGGTCATCCTCTGCTTTATTCCGAGAATGCTGGACGGCTTTCTTCTCGGCTTTATCTACAGGGGAATGAGGAAATTTGCAAATGTGCTTATTTCCGGCACCGTGACCGGATTTTTCTCAGCCTTCCTCAATACCGTGTTTTTTATGTCCACGATCGTATTCCTTTTCGGAAATACGGAGTACGTTCAGAACATGATGGCAGGAAGAAACGTGATTATCTTCATTTGCTCGATAATTGCGGGGAATGCGGTATTTGAAATGCTTGTTGCTAGCATCGTTACAGGTCCTGTAGCACAGGCATTAAAGGCTGCTAAACTCGTCCCACTGGAGGTCAAAGACCTTAGGGAAACGCTTTAAGGGAACGGGACGTGAAAAATAGAAGCCCTGCAGGTAATTGCAGCCCAGCTCTATCATTTCCTTTCCCATAGATTTGCTTTCTATACCCTCTGCGACCACGTCCATCCCCGAACTCCTTATGTCCTCTATAAGGTGGGGAAGGACGCTGTTCGTGGGGTTATCGTGATACTGCCACACAAGCTCCCTGTCGATCTTTACGGCAGTAAAGGGGAAATTGCTTAAGCGAAGCACATTTGAAAAGCCCACTCCAAAGTCATCCAGCTCAAAGCAGAAGCCGTGATCTGACATCTTCAGCATCATCCTTTTCAGCTCTTCGTCATCCACCATAGCGTCCTCTGTTATCTCAAGCTTCAGCTTTTCACCGGATACACCGTATTCGTCAGAAATGTCGAGAAGAGATGCCACCGGCTCCTCCGCCACACACTGTATCGGGGACAGATTCACGTTTATCCACTGAAGCCTGTCATCCCCGCTGTCCCTCAAAAAGGCACAGGTCTTCCTGAAAACGGCCTCTCCCACCTTGACAATAAGCCCGTTTTTCTCAGCAATGGGAATAAAATCATTTGGCTGCACCGTTCCCAGATCCGGATCCTCGATACGTGCCAGAGCTTCTGCCCCGGTGATCCTTTTTTTGTCAACGGAATAGATCGGCTGCAGATATATCTGTATGCCGTCATTATGAAGGGCATTGTTCAGGGACTGCTGAACCCTGACATTACGGTTCAGCTCCACAATATGATCATGGTCGACCACAATATGCTTATCCGCTGCTTCCGCGGTAAGCTTTGAAAAAACATCCCTTGCGACCTCGATAAGCTGACCGGCATCGTCTATCTGAAGATCCTCGGGGAATTCAACGGTTCCGATGGCGACCATCCTGTTCCTGATCTCCTTAAATTCGAAGGGTCTGTTCCAGGCTACCATAAAACGTCCGTTTCTCAGGTAAAACAGCACCTGATACGGATATTCCTTTCTAAGCTGTTTTGTAATATCCTGCAATTCCTTATCCATCTGGGCTCCGCCGAACATACGCCTCAGCTCGTCATAATTTATGATCCCATAGCCGTAGAGAAACAGCTTTCCGGAGCTTAAATGCTCCATCACATATTGAAGAAAGGCTCTGTTATTAAACAGACCAACTCTCTGATCCTCGAAAAGATGTATGTCCTGGAAGGACAGAAAAATAACAAGTATAGCCCCGAGGCAGAAGGTATTCATGATAAGCAGGGTCGGGAACTTATATCTGAGGATAAGACCCATAAGAAGTATACTCACAAAGAGCATTCCGCTGGTGAACTCCCTCCTGGTGAATACGCCTCTGTACAGGACAAAAAGGATGTACATTTCAAGTATGCAGGAAAAGAAGATAAAATAAATGATATTGTAGTATATGCCGCGGTGATACCCGGCCTCATCCACATAAAACACCCATTGTGTAAATATGGACAGAATGATCACGACTTCGAATATCACGAAAAAGATCCTGTTAAATAATGAAATACGGATCAGGGATGATGCTTGTTCCGGTACTGAAAGAACATAGTTTACGAAAAGGAAGGCAGTTGCTGTGAAAAAAACAAAAAACAAAAGATTGGTGCCTACCAGCAGCCTTTGATCAAACTGACTGTAATTATTATCAAGAAATGAGGAGATTATATCAAAAAAACTCGTCAGCCCGTGAGAAACCACCAGCATCAGAAAACCTCTGTTTCTTTTCACTGGAAGTGCTGAGCCGGTAATAAAGTATACCAGGAAAATTGTGTAAATAAATATTGCCGGAATGGTAAAATTATAGTTCCACATATCTTTCCCCTCAATCTCACTACATCAGTATGATACCACATTTCTCTGTATATTTACAGCTTCCCTTTAAGCGGCACCTCTTCCCACGCGATATGTCCGTTCCGGTCGTGAACAAGGATGTTTACGGATTTAAATCCGCAGAACGCAGCCTTTTCGGCGGCGATATCAAAGGCTCCGGTCAGAACGGCGCTGTTATGGGCATCACTGCTTATTACTATCCTCGCGCCAAAATCGTGAAGCGCCTTAAGGAGTTGCATGTTTGGATACATCTCCTTCTTCATTCCGCGGTAATACGCTGCGGTATTTATCTCAAAGGGAATGTCGTATTTACAGAGATGCTCCAGGGTATCGAGAGCGCTCTTTAGATATCTCGGATCCTCCTCATCAACGAAGTGAAGGGTGTCATTAAACTTGGTAACTATATCAAAATGTCCGATAAAATCAGGCTTAATGACGTCAACTACAGTTGCCTCCAGGTCATAATAAGCCTTTGTCAGCCTGTAATAATCACTGCCAAAGTGATCAATACAGAGCTTTTGCAATATCTCCGGAGAGCTGTCAACAGATATGATACCCTCTCCGGTATTCAGGCCATGGGTGGAGCCGATGATATATTCACAGTCCCGGGCCTTAGCCACATCAAAAAGCCTGTCCACCTCAGCCCCCAGCAGAATATCTATCCTGTCTCTGTATTTCTCCTGAAGTGAGCGTATCTCCTTCTTGTA
The DNA here is from genome assembly GCA_902803625.1 of uncultured Lachnospiraceae bacterium. Taxonomy (GTDB): domain Bacteria; phylum Bacillota; class Clostridia; order Lachnospirales; family Lachnospiraceae; genus NK4A144. Next base: position 9,316 of record CADCQV010000352.1, on the reverse strand, counting down.
TTTATCTATATCCATATACACATCCGGATCGAAGTGTCCCGAAAAACCGAGATGCTTTAGCCCTGCTTTTATTGCAGCCAGAACCATTTCCTCCGGACTGTTTTTCCCGTCGCAGAGATTTGTGTGTGTGTGATAATTTGCCTTTATTTCCAAGTTTTTCTCCTTAACTATATCAATTTGCCCCGTGACGCAGATTAAATCCGGGACCAGAACAACACGTAGTGAGCACACTGACGTCATTCTGAGCACAATGGCGTCATTCTGAGCGAAGCGAAGAATCTTTTTTACTGGAGGAAAGATCCTTCGCTGACGCCCGGATACCTGTTATTTTATCGAACAAATGTTCACAGCAGCGTAAAAATATGATAAAATATACCACAGCCATGGATATTAATACAACCGCTGAAAAATCCTATGTTGCCATAGATCTGAAATCTTTTTACGCATCGGTGGAGAGCCGGGAAATGGGTTATGATCCGCTGGATGTGTGTCTTCTTGTTGCGGACAGGAGCCGCACGGAGAAAACCATCTGCCTTGCCGTATCCCCCGCCCTTAAATCCTTCGGCTTATCCGGCCGTCCGCGTCTCTTTGAGGCGGATTCCCTTGTGAAAAAAATAAACCGGGACAGACTGAAGAACGCTCCGGGACACAGGTTCAGCGGCAGCAGCACCTCCTTAAAGGAATTAAAGGCTCATCCCGAATACAGCCTTGATTTTATAACGGCTGTTCCCCGAATGTCCCTCTATATGCAGTACAGCGCCAGGATCTATGATATCTATCTTAAATACATCTCCCCGGAGGATATCCATGTTTATTCCGTGGACGAGGTGTTTATGGATGTGACGGACTATCTGAAGATCTATGATACCACACCTAGGGATCTGGCCATAAAGATGATAAGGCACGTTTTAAGTGAAACCGGTATCACTGCAACCGCCGGTATCGGTACAAATCTCTATCTTTCAAAGATCGCCATGGATATAGTGGCCAAGCATATGCCTCCCGACAGGGATGGCGTCAGGCTTGCGGAGCTTGATGAAATGAGCTACAGACAAAAGCTCTGGGCGCACAGGCCCCTGACCGACTTCTGGCGTATAGGCCGGGGCTATGCCTTAAAGCTTGAAAAAAACGGTATGTACACTATGGGTGATGTGGCAAGATGCTCCGTAGGAAAAGACAGCGATTACTATAATGAGGAGCTCCTCTATAAGCTTTTCGGCATAAATGCGGAGCTTCTGATCGACCACGCCTGGGGCTATGAACCCTGTGAAATAAAGGATATAAAGGCTTACAGGCCTGAAAATAACAGCTTAAGCGAGGGACAGGTGCTCCACGAACCCTACACCGTTGAGAAGGCACGGCTAATAGTCAGGGAAATGACCGACAACCTGGTACTGCAGCTTTTCGGAAAAGGACTGGTCACGGACCAGATAGTACTGACCGTGGGTTACGATATCGAGTGCCTGAAGGATCCGGAGATCAGAAGCCGTTACAATCGTCCGGTTGAATATGACCACTACGGGAGGCTTATTCCGAAGTCTGCCCACGGCTCCATAAATCTCGGTGAATTCTCATCCTCAACGAGGCTTATCATAGATAAGGCCATGGAGCTCTATGACAGGATAATGATCCCGGGTCTCCTGGTCCGGAGGATGTATGTGGTCGCAAATCATGTGATATATGAGTCCGATCTGGAGAAAAAGAAAGCAGAGGAAGAAAGCTACGAGCAGCTCGACCTTTTTACTGATTACGGCGCTCTTGAAGAGGAAAGAAAAAGATCCGAGGAATTTAAGAAAAAGGAAAAAAAGCTGCAGGAGGCCGTTTTATCCATTAAAAGGAAATACGGAAAGAACGCAGTACTTAAGGGCATGAACCTTATGGAATATGCCACAATGAAGGACAGAAACGAACAGGTCGGAGGACACAAGGCATAGAAGCTATTATGAAAAAATACAGCACTATAGATGATTATAAGGACATAATTAATCTTCCCAATCCCGAATCAAAAAGACATAAACGTATGCCGGCCTTAAGCAGGGCGGCCCAGTTCGCGCCCTTTGCAGCGCTTTCAGGCTTTGGTGAGCGTATTGCCGACACAGAGAAAGCATCGGAAGAAAAAAGGAGCCTCTGATAAAAGACTCCCACTATGATCAGTCATTCAGTTCATCAAGCGTCTTCCCATAGGCCGGCAGGAATTCATCCAGGAAATCCCTGACCTCAGGCATCTCGTCAGCCATCTCTCCCACCTTTTTCCGAAGGCTCTCTTCAGCGGTACGGAACTCGGAATTCCCGGCCTGTCTTTCCTCTATACACTTTATCAGTGCGGAAATCTTGTCAGCCGCCTTCACGAGGCGCCGGAGATACTTTTCCTCCGGATCAGGGCTTCCGGGGCGGAATATCCCGGCAAATTCCCCCTTGAGATCCTCAGGCAGCTTTGAAAGCAGCTTTTCATCTGCAATTCTCTCCACATCCTTATATGCGGAACGGATATTTGGATTGTAATATTTTACGGGTGTCGGCATATCACCCGTTATAATCTCCGATGCATCATGGTATATACCGATAAGTGCAGCCTTCTCCGCATCCAGATCGTGACCGTAGCGCACATTTGCGATAACCGATAGAACGTGGGCTATCATCGCAACCTCCAGGGAATGCTCTGAAAGTGTCTCCTCCCTGGAATTACGCATGAGAGCCCATCGTTCAATATATTTCATTCGTGATATTGCTGCAAAAAAGTTGTAGATCATTTATTTGAAGAAGCTTATATTCTTATTCAGCTGTTCTGCAATATTCTTCAGGTCATCAGCAGATTCCGCAAGGGTAATGACCGTTGCGTTAAGCTCTTCAACGGAAGCGGAGGTCTCCTGTGAGCTTGCGGCGTTCTCCTCGGATACTGCGGAAAGTCCGCTCATAGCATCGATAACACCTGCTTTGGAGTTGTCACAGGCCTGGGCATAATTTGCAATACCCTGCACCTCACTCACCGTGGTGGTAATGCCCTGAAGAAGATCGTCAATAGCAACAGTTGTCTTCTCCATGATCTCCTTCTGGTTCTTAACCGACTCCTGTACTACAACCGCTTCTTCAACCGCAGCCCCTGAATCGGTGATAAGCTTTTCCATGGTCTCCCGGATCTCCTTGGCGGAATTCGCGGAATCATCAGCAAGCTGCCTTATCTCATCAGCCACAACGGCAAAGCCGCGTCCGGCCTCTCCTGCTCTCGCCGCCTCTATTGAAGCATTGAGTGAAAGCAGGTTGGTCTGTGCCGCTATATTATTGATGGCATCAACCTTGGAATTGATCTCGTCAACAGCAGAACGTGTAGCCTGGATCTTCTCGGTAATGGAAGCAACGGATTGTGCCATCTCATCGGAAGCCTTAACCAGCGTTTCAAGAGCAGCGGCAGACTCCTTGGAGGTCTGGTTCATGGAATCCACAGTCTTTGAAAGGGTTCCGGCGCTGTCGGTAACAGATGCTATCGATTCGCCCATGCTTCCGACATTTTCTGTTGCGGACTGAATATCCTGAGCCTGCTGTGTGGCACCGTTTGCCATTTCATTGACCGCTGTGGAAACCCCGTCGGTGGTAAGGGACATCTGTGATGCCGCATCCGCCAGGGTAGAACTGGAGGAACCAACACTCTGCGCTTCACGCTTGATATCCTCCACAATGCCCTGCAGCGTATCTATAACGTCATTGGTATCCCGTATCATGTCACCCAGCTCATCATTCCTGTCAAGGTATTTTTCGGCTTTTACAAATTCACCGTTTTCAAGGTGCTCGATTGATTCCAGGTTTACCCTTACAACGTCGGCAAGCTTCGCTGAAAGGAAATATATTATTACCAGCGCTATTATTGAAAGGATGATCCCAATGATGACAACCCTGATAATAGCAGCTGTGATCATACCCTCGACAAGCTCCCTCGGTTCTCCGGAAAAAGCCATATCTACAGAGCCGTCTTCATTTATGATGGGTACATAAGCAACAAAGTATGCACTTCCGGCCACATCCGTATTTTTGGAGGTATAAATCTGTTTTTTATTCATTACGGCTTCTATTACCTCGTCTGCGGCAGGAGTACCTATCGGTCTTGAGCCGTCAGCCTTGACAACGGAGGTCGCATATCTCTTTCCGTTCTGGAACCATGTATAATCGAAGCCGGTCTCCTGCTTCATATGATCCTCTATTGTATTGTCACCCTCTTCTGCATTCTGGAGAACACCGTAATCCCCGTAAAGTATAGCGGCTGCCTTCAGGCTGTCCAGTGTCTTTTCCTCCAGAGAAGTCTTCATTGAAACACTCATTATGGTAAGTATGGCGATACCTACGATAAGAAGCGGCAGTGCTGACTGCATAACGAGCTGAAACTTGATCCCTAACCTTGCTTTACCTTTTTTCATAAATAGTTACCTCTCTCTTTAATTTTTGAAACCATTCCTCTTCGGTTCCGCAGCAGATCCCCCTATCTTATCTGCCGGTCATCCGTGACTTTTTGACATTATAACACTTTCATGACAAAATATACAGTTTTTTGTAGACATAACATAAATTTCTTGTATTTTTTGACAGACAAGGACGTGAATACTGTATACATTTGAATTTATATTAACGCACTGACTATTCAGAACACCCATACCGCACCTTAAACAAAATAATGGTGTATCTATTCAGAACCCTTCGGATTCTGAATAGATACTGCGCATTCGGCTAATTAAATCGTGCTTCGCACGATGAGCCGAATGCCACAATGCCTTGGTTTTCATACGTCACTTGCGGTTCCGCAAGTGACTGTTCTGAATAGTGACAAAATGGTTTTATATACCTGACGATTTTTTGTACTTGGTTTTCCTTCTTTTTCGTCTTGGTTTCCGGTTTAATCCCTTCCTGTATTCGTTTATCCTGTCTGCGATAGTATTGTAGTCCCTTTCAAACAGCTCGTCGGAGATCTGCTTATTTAAGAGGGTGTATTCCACGGATGAGAGTATTTTCTCCCGGACAAAATCCTTACTCTTGTACTTATATCCCGGCATATTGTTAAGCTCCTGGATATGGGCAAGCTCCGGTCTCCAGAGTATATTCAGCTTATTTTCCAGGGTCACATTCGGGTTTTCACGAAAATCTCTTAAAACATAGAAATCCGGCCCCTTTTCTGTCTCATCTATTGTGATGATCCCCCAGTAGTCCGGAACATGCTCCTCAATATGGGAAGCGTGCCTTGACCCCACCGCCACCATATTGCAGTCATAATAAAGATCGTAGTTTTTTACCTGTCTCTCCAGTCTCGTATAGCTGTCGGCGTCACTTTTTATCTCAATGCCGCAGAGTCTGTCCGGCATTATCATCAGAACATCTGCCCGGGCTCTGCCTGTCATCTTTTCTTCCAGTATCCTGATCTTTCCGAATTTCTCCTCCAGAAAATCGAAAAGCGGATTTCTTATATCCTTATCGTAAAGCATATTAAGTCCCTGTATTAATATTCAAGGGGTTACCTTGGGTTCTTTTTATGACTGTTCCGTAGATTTATCAGCCCTTTACATAGTAGTGGCGCGCAAGCCACCGGGACAAACCGTCAAGTCCCGGATATACTATCCTTTCACTTATATTCAGCTGGTCCAGAAGGTCACGTACCTGCCAGCGGATTTCCTTCTTTATCACAAAACGGACGGTTTTATCAGTGTGCTCCTTTAAGAAAGCTTCCACGTCATCCATCTCATAGGGTACTATTGAAAAGAAGGAATACTGGTTTATGATACGCTGTTCAATAGACGGTGGCTCTACAATGAGCATTGCCCTCCCCTGCATATCCTCATCGTATTCCCCGGGACCGGAACAGGCCTTCTGCAGCATTTTCAAGGAAAAAACCGTGGTCTGCTCCTCTCTCATTATTTTCTGGTATTTTTCGGGAAGCATCTCATGCAGCTCGTCGACATCTATACTCCATACAACCGAGTCATGCTCATCCATCTTTTCAAGGTCATTCTCACTCATTGCGAAGTGGAGACTTGTAAGCGGGGAAAATGACCAGTCAAGGAGCCTGGTCGGCAGGCCGTGGTGCTGCCCGAGTATCATCTGTCTCCAGACACTCTCCTCTATTGAGGGATCCTCAAGGGCGGCATACTTTGTGAAATTTGATAAAATGGCAGGCTCCAGCTGCCGCCTTTTCTCCTTACAGTTACGCCGGAGTGAGGTAACTATCTTGAAGTCGGCATTTGGCATTCCCCTGTATATCTTCAGTGACCTGTACCTGTTCAGGTCAGGTCTGAATTTCTGTTCCGTAAGAAGACTGGATATACCGAAAATATCATCAATCTCAACTGTTTTATACATATCCCTCTCCTTTGAGCCCTGTGGAAAAAAGCTTACGCCTACGAAAAAACATCTATACATATTATATTTTAAACTTTTTTCCGCCGAATTTAAAGAGCAACCGGATTCTGATCAGGATAAACGCATTACGCAGGGTTATGGCAATTTCGTTAACTTTGAACCTTGTCAGGTTTTACCTGATGGCATTTACTGCGCCGGATTTTGGCCGCCGGAAACGCCGGATTTTTCTTATGTTTACTATACTTTGGCGATTTTAAGCATTCCATGGTATAATCGTCCGGTAGAAGCGCCGGATAATCAGTTGGATTTCCGCGGAAGACCCCCGCAGCTTTGAAAGGAGCGTAACCGGAAAAATGGATGTTTTAAATAATATGAACGAGACAGAGAGAATGAGGATAGTACAGGAAACCGTTGCGGGAAGAGAGATCACCTTTGCGCATATCATGGGCGGCCCCTCACCGGTTATATACCAGAAGCTGGGCCTGAACCCCCATATGGATTACAGCAGCTCCGCCATAGGTATAATGAACCTCACTCCTCCGGAGTCAGCGGTAATCGCTTCCGACATTGCGGTAAAGAGCGGGAATATATATCTCGGTGAAGCAGACAGGAAAACCGGGACACTGATAATAACCGGTGAGCTCTCGGATGTGAAATCGGCCATGGAAGAGGTTGTGGGCTTCTTTCGGGATGAGATGAACTACGTTGTCTGCAAGATCACAAAGCGGTGAAAGAAAAGATCCTTCGCTTACGCTCATGGTGACAGCGGGATCCACTCCCCCTTCATACGGAGTCTAGCAAGCTCTGCAATTTCCTGCACGGAATCACGTTCGGAGCCGAAGGAGGCGCCATACACTGCTTTGATCCTGCACTGTCTGTTGTCGATCTCGTGTATCCCGTTTATGGAATCCATACATTTTTCAGACAGGGTGATGACCTGCTCGCTGGTAACGTTTCTTATGACCACATTGAAAATACAGCCGTAAATCCTTGAAATAACGGCATTTTTCCCGAATGCATTCAGTATCTTTATTCCAACCAGCCTTATGAGATCCTCGGCAACCTCACTGCCGTAGTCCTTGATGATATCGTTGAAACGCTTGATCTCTATGACTATATTGGCAAAATCCTCATTATTCTTCAGAAGATTGTCATACATACTTAAGAGTGAGAGCATCTGCCCATGCATATTCATAAGTCCCGTTACGGGGTCCCTTAGCATGCCCTTTGCCAGCCCGTCTTCCGCCTCCACATCAAGATCGAGATCTATCATATATCCCATCAGTCCCGATATTTTTCCTCCGGTGTGAACAGGGAATCTGGTCATAAGTATATTTCTCACAACACCGTCGATAATCACGCTGCTAACGGAATTTTTCACCACCTGTCCCCGCTTAATCACGTTCTGCTCGTCACCCGCGGAGTGTCTGTCATTTATAAACCATCCCAGTTCCTCATCGGTCTTTCCCCTGATTTCATCAATGGAACTGCAGCCGTAATACTCTATAAACGCCTTGCTGGCACCGACATAGCGTCTTTCTTTATCCTTCCAGAATATCCTGATATCGGAGGCTTCGACCATGGAACGGATAAGATCCGAATCGGGATTACTGCCTTCATTGTCCTGTCTGGCATTTGTCACCATCAGGGCAAGATCCGGCTGGAACTCCAGAACCGAAGGACGGACGCAGAGAAGGAAGCGCTTTCCGTCCGATTCCGGGATGTGGATCACCGTAAAGTCTATCCAGATATAATTCCCGTTCTTATCCTTCATCCGAACGGCATCTGCAAATATCCCCTTGCCGCTCTTATTGAAGATCCCGTAAACATCCTCCTTCCTGAAGTAATCCTGCCAGCGCTTATAATCATCCGGATAGATCTCGCGTGCGGAATACTTTGAATAGAAGTGGTTCAGGCCGTATGTCACATCACCCACAGCTTCATTCGCCAGACTGGAGGAGATAACGGTCCGGGAATCATCTTCAAGATCAATAAGGTAAATACTGTCATAAACAAAACTGATATTTCTGAGGATTTTGTCTAAGGCAGACCTTGACTCCAGCTCCTCAAAAACGTATCTGTCTATGGACGCAAGGAGCATGCTTCCTGCACGGGAGTCAGCCACATCCTTAAAGGAAAAATGAAAATAATTATCCCTGAGAACCAGAGTCATGCGCTCGGTCTGCTTACTTTTCACGGTCTTTTCGGCAAGATCACGGAACTGCTTGCTGATCCGGGACTTTGAAGTGTTCATGCTCCTCTCTATGATCTCTTCCAGAGTCTTTCCGGTTTTTGCAATGGTCTGTATATATGTTTCATTAAGAAATACGGGTTTGAAAACACCGTCCTGAAAGAAGAAAAGAGCTCTGGAAAGAGAGGTTGCAAGATTAACAAGACCTGTCTTTTCATAAACTGATGCGATCTCCTTATTCTCGAATTCAAAGCCCTGGCTTTCCAGGTTTATTATCTGCTCGGAATATGCCATCGGCTTGGCATAATAATAGCCCTGTATCTTCTCGCAGCCGATATTTCGGAGAAATTCCAGATGTTCGGCAGTCTCCACTCCCTCAGCCAGTGTATGTATGCCGAGCTCCTTCGCCATCTGCACAACCTTTGTCACGATAATCCTGGATTTCTCACCGAAATTCCGAAGGAAGACCATGTCGATCTTTATCTCATCAAAATTAAAGTCCTTAAGGACGTTTAAGGAGGAATAACCGCTGCCGAAATCATCCATCCAGACCTCGATACCTTCATAATGAAAGCGGTCTATGGCATCCTTTATGGACTCAGGATGGTCGGTAAAGGCGCTCTCCGTTATCTCCACACAGATAAGGGAGCGGCTTAAATTGTACTGATCCATAGCCTCTACAACGATCTGAACAGGATCGCAGTAGATAAAATCGGTCCTTGAGAGATTGACGGAAACAGGAACCGGTTTTTTGCCCTCTTTTATTTCATTATTCAGGATCTCCGTAACCTT
>CADCQV010000351.1 GCA_902803625.1 uncultured Lachnospiraceae bacterium | reverse complement strand
TGTGGTTTTATTTTTGCTGTCATAATACTTTTCCATAACAGACAGATATATGTCGCCATTGGCTTCTTTTTTCTTTTTAAGATACATTTGATCCCCCCTGTTTTCATTTACTGTCATCTGCACCTTTGTGTTCTGTTGACAGATATTCTCTGCAGCCCTTTTCCCATTGTTCACGATCAACATTCAGGAAGGCTTCGGTGATATCGGCATAATCAATTGTCTGCACATACCCCTTTGCTATATCGAGGCTGTTTTCCACGGTGATTTTTCTATTACCAATAAAAGCACAGTAATCATCATAAACAGCCGGATCGGCAGAACCAATGTCATCCCAGAGGAATGGGTTCATTTCGCTAAGCTGGTTGGTGATCCTATACTAAATATTGACAAAAAATTTCCGCATCCCACAAGGGGTTGCGGATCATTTATGCTATACTAAACTTCGGAACTCAGGAGGATTTCAAGAAGCTGGACGTACCTGATGTGGAAAGGTTTTTCTAAATATGATAGACTTATAGTCCAAGTAGTCTGGACTAGTGATGTCCTGTGTTATCTGGTCCTAAAAAAGAAAATAGGTGACTTTTATTCAAAATCTGCATAGATTAGTGAAATTGGAATATGTTACCTTTTGAGTATTCTGGCGAATAGAAGAACTTTTTTACTATCAGCAGATGGAGGTGTAATTGTGCAATACGCACAAAATAAGTTCAAACTTGTATCAGAATACAAGCCCACCGGTGACCAGCCGCAGGCAATAGAGAAGCTGGTGAAGGGCTTCAGGGAAGGCAATCAGTTTGAGACTTTGCTCGGTGTCACGGGATCGGGCAAGACCTTCACGATGGCCAACGTGATAGAGCAGCTGCAAAAGCCGACTCTCATCATTTCCCACAATAAGACTCTCGCCGGCCAGCTTTACTCCGAGATGAAGGAGTTCTTCCCTGAGAATGCGGTTGAATACTTTGTGTCCTATTACGATTACTATCAGCCCGAGGCTTATGTGCCTTCAACGGATACTTATATTGAAAAGGATTCCTCGGTAAATGATGAAATAGATAAGCTGAGGCTCGCCGCAACGGCAGCTCTTTCGGAGAGAAATGACGTAGTAGTAGTGGCGTCGGTATCCTGTATTTACGGGCTCGGTTCTCCGGATGATTATCTTTCAATGATCATTTCCCTGCGTCCCGGACAGGAGAAGGACAGGGATGATGTGATCCATGAGCTTGTAAATATTCAGTATTCCAGGAATGATGCGGATTTTCACAGAGGTACCTTCAGGGTAAGGGGAGATGTGCTGGAGATCTTTCCGGCAGAGGAAGACGATACTGCAGTCAGGGTGGAGTTTTTCGGGCCGGAGATCGACAGGATAGTTACCATAGATGTTCTGACCGGAGGAATAAAGGAGGAGCTTCGGCAGATCTCGATCTTCCCCGCATCCCACTATGTAATGCCGGCAGAAAAACTGGAGGCCGGGATCACACGGATAAAAAACGAGCTTGATCAGCAGGTAAGCTATTTTAAGAGTCATGACAAGTTACTGGAGGCTCAAAGGATAGCCGAAAGAACAAATTTTGATATGGAAATGCTCAGGGAAACCGGGTTCTGCAGCGGGATAGAAAACTACACCGGGCCGCTTTCCGGAAATCCGCTGGGAACGCCTCCCACAACCCTTTTAGACTTCTTTCCTGATGATTTTCTGATAATCGTTGATGAATCCCATATGACCATTCCGCAGATAGGCGGAATGTATAACGGGAATCTTTCGAGAAAGAATACACTGGTGGATTACGGCTTCCGGCTGCCTTCCGCAAAGGACAACAGACCTCTTTCCTTTGAAGAGTTTGAAGGACATATTAATCAGATGCTTTTCGTTTCCGCAACTCCGGCGGATTACGAGGAGAACCACGAGCTTCTTCGAGCCGAACAGCTCATCAGGCCTACAGGACTTCTGGATCCTCCGATCACCGTAAAGCCCACAGAAGGTCAGATTGACGATCTCTTAAACGAGATCAATAAGACCGTTAAGGAAAAAAATAAGGTTCTTGTAACTACTCTTACAAAGAAGATGGCGGAGGACCTGACAGATTTCTTAAGAGATGCGGGGGTAAGGGTAAAGTACCTGCATTCTGATATTGATACCCTTGAGAGGATTGAGATAATAAGAGATCTCAGGCTCGATGTTTTCGATGTGCTGGTGGGGATAAACCTTCTCCGCGAGGGTCTTGACATTCCGGAAATAGCTCTGGTCGCAGTCCTCGATGCAGATAAAGAGGGCTTTTTACGTTCTGCAACTTCTCTTATCCAGACTGTCGGAAGGGCCGCCCGTAATTCCGAAGGACGGGTCATCATGTATGCCGATGCAGAGACGGATTCGATGAAGACCTGTATCGAGGAGACAGAAAGAAGGCGGGAGATACAGAGCCGGTATAATGCGGAAAACGGTATCACTCCCACCACGATAAAGAAGGCTGTGCGTGATCTTATTTCCCTGTCAAAGACCGTTGAAAAGAGCGAGCTTGAATTTAAGAAGGATCCGGAATCCATGGACCGGAAGGAGCTGGAAAAGCTTATTAAGCAGGTTGAAAAGAAGATGAAGCAGGCAGCAGCGGAGCTTGATTTCGAGACTGCAGCATATCTTCGTGACAATATGATGGA
>CADCQV010000350.1 GCA_902803625.1 uncultured Lachnospiraceae bacterium | reverse complement strand
GCTTCTTGCGTCACTTTGGATGATTGCGATGACGACGGTAATAATAAACAGACATTAAATCTTGATAATTACATGAAAGAAGCCGTTGCATTGATCGCGTCAGTGACTGCTCTTACTCCTGCTCCCTGAGCTTATGTGACAGGCTTCATCATTCGCTTTGAAAAACCCGAAACCCTTGCTAATAGTGGATTTCGGGGATATGCAGTGTTATTCCAGCTCTATAGTTGCCATGTGGCTTCTGCGATATATAGTGTAATCTATTATAATTTCACTACCATATATATACATATTATATGTATTATCTCCTTTTCCAAAACTTTCTGTCGTCAAATTGACGTCAACAGAGTATAAGAATCTAACCTCGGAAATATGCCAATACAATAACAAGATCACCATAGCATTTATTTGAGGGTTTATCCTCCCGTTTCTCCGCATCCTGATAATCCCATAATAAACATCACCCCTATTGTTAAAAATAGAATCTAAGTTTTTCTTTTCCTCTCATATTACTCTCTTCCTTTATTCCCTTTGATAAGTCCAAAGCCAAGTGTTTTCTTCGGTTTAAAACCCATATGTCATTTCCTCACACTCTAAATGTCAAAAAAACCAAGTGTCTTTAGCATTGCGATCGCATTATCAATGTACTCTTTGTCCGTTATATTCCAGTGAAATCCAAGTCTGTAAAGCGCTTTGACAGTGAATGTATTATCCACATCATTCTCGCAGATATTCTCATCGTTATCGGTCTTATAGTTTACCAGCGGTGATACATAGCTGTTGATACGGTCATCCAAAAGTGCCTTGTTAAGTCTGTCATTGAATTCTTTTTCGTCCACCACATCCACTCTAAGTCCGTTATCATTAAGTGCCTGTACCAGATCTCCCATCTCTATGGTATGTGAATTATAGGCGTGGAATACCGTAAACTCCCTGTTTGTTCCCGACAGCAGCACCGTTGCCCTGGCGACCTCATCGATCGGAGAGAACTCGTCCCTTTCATCCATCTCCTGTACAGGGAAACAACCAAGAACCACGTATGACTTTAGTGTATTCATGAAATTATTCGTATTAAAGTTGATCTGGAACTCACCATCTTCATATCTGCTCATAAGATTACCCATACGGATTATCTTTGCATCCAGACCTTTTTCCTCTATGGCATCAAGAACAAGCTTTTCAGCCAGATATTTTGAATAAACATAGCCGTTGGATTCTACCTGCTGCCCGATGTCAAAGGTGTTTTCCCTTAAAACGGTCTCACCCTCAGAATCAATATTCCTCTCTCCGCAGACGGAAACTGACGAAACCTGAACAAAGCGGATATTCCTTTCAAGACACAGATCCACAAGATTGGCAACCCCGTAAACATTGACTTTCTTAAGAAAATCCAGTTCCGCAAAATGCTTAACGGACGCAGCACAGTTGATAACCATGTCAAAGTCATACTCCGCCAGACCTTTAATGCTCTCTTTATCCGTAATGTCTCCCTCAACGGCAATGATCCTGTTTTCAAATATCTCTTCATCCAGATCTTCAAAGTAGTAGTAGAATTCATTTCTCAATCTGCTCCGCGCTCCGGTCTTACCGCCCCGAAGCAGACAGTACACTTTCTTCGTGCCGCTATTGATCAATTCCTTCAACACATGGATCCCCAAAAATCCCACAGCACCTGTCAAAAGAACAGCTCCCGGACGTTCACTTCTGATATCTGCAAGATACTCAGGCTCATTGTGGGACAAAGCTTTTTTGTGCTTATCCCCGCAAGCCACTCCCTCATTCTCATTATGCCCTGCAATTTCCGGTTCTGTTTCTTCGGTCCACTGTTCTGCCATCTTTGAAAAGAGACGTAAAGCAAGACCTGCCGGTGTGGGCTCATCAAATATATCCTGATATACTACAGGGTAATCCCTGCTCATCAACGCCATCATTACTTTTGCAGCCAGGAGAGATGTTCCGCCATGTTAAAAGAAACTGTCATCAAGTCCGAAAGTCTCACTTTTAAGGATTTTCCTGTATACTTCCAGAATCTGCTGTTCCACCACTTTAAGCTGTTTTGATGCTGCAGCGGCTCCGGCTGCCGGCACTTTGCTTTCGGTTTT
>CADCQV010000349.1 GCA_902803625.1 uncultured Lachnospiraceae bacterium | reverse complement strand
CTACAATTACGAGGATGCCGTGCTGCTTTCGGAGAGACTGGTACAGCAGGATGTTTACACATCGATCCATATCGAGGAATACGAGTCGGAGGCCCGTGAAACAAAGCTGGGACCCGAGGAGATCACCAGGGATATTCCCGGTGTCGGTGAAGATGCCCTGCAGGACCTTGATGAAAGGGGTATCATCCGCATAGGTGCCGAGGTCCGTGCCGGAGATATCCTTGTGGGTAAGGTTACTCCCAAGGGAGAGACAGAGCTCACTGCCGAAGAAAGGCTGCTCCGTGCGATCTTCGGTGAAAAGGCACATGAGGTCAGGGATACATCCCTAAAGGTTCCTCACGGAGAATTCGGTATAGTTGTGGATGCCAGGGTATTCAAGAGGGAGAACGGCGATGAGCTTTCACCCGGCGTAAACCAGGCAGTCCGTATTTACATAGCACAGAAGAGAAAGATACAGGTGGGCGACAAGATGTCCGGACGTCACGGCAACAAGGGTGTTGTTTCCCGTGTGCTTCCCGTTGAGGATATGCCCTACCTTCCAAACGGCAGACCTCTTGACATAGTGCTGAACCCCCTCGGTGTTCCTTCACGAATGAATATCGGACAGGTTCTTGAGATACACCTTTCACTGGCCGCAATGGCTCTGGGCTTCAATATCTCCGTGCCCGTATTTGACGGTGCGAACGAGATTGATATAGAAGACATGCTGGAGCTTGCCGACGACTACGTAAATACGGAGTGGGAGGATTTTGAAAAGAAATATAAGGATGTTTTGCTTCCCGAGGTTCTCGGATATCTGTCCGAGCACAGGGATCACAGGGAGGTATGGAAGGGAGTCCGTATCAGCCGCGACGGCAAGGTGAGACTTCGTGACGGACGTACGGGAGAATTCTTTGATTCACCTGTTACGATAGGTCATATGCATTACCTGAAGCTTCACCATCTGGTAGATGACAAGATACATGCCCGTTCCACCGGACCGTATTCTCTTGTCACACAGCAGCCTCTGGGTGGAAAAGCCCAGTTCGGCGGACAGAGATTCGGGGAAATGGAAGTGTGGGCACTGGAGGCATACGGTGCAGCCTATACCCTTCAGGAAGTGCTTACCGTAAAGTCCGATGATGTCATAGGACGTGTAAAGACCTATGAAGCCATCATAAAGGGTGAGAACATACCCGAGCCCAGCGTTCCCGAGTCCTTCAAGGTGCTCCTTAAGGAGATGCAGTCACTGGGACTTGATGTCAGTGTGCTGAAGGAAGACGGAACAGAGGTTGAGATCGGCGAGAATGTTGACTATGGCGAAACGGATATGAGAGCCATTTTCAACGACGACCGTGATATCAGGCAGCAGGAGAATTACGCAAGCCACGGTTTCCAGACCCAGGAATTCAATGAAGAGGGAGAGCTGGAGACTGTTGAGGATGAGGAAGTCGTGGAAGAGCCCGATTTCGATGAGAGCTTTGACGGAAACGAAGATCCTGTTGACCAGTTTTGACTCAGTCGGAGAAATCCCCCTCCTCTAAGCGAAGCTAAGGAGGGGTGGTAACAATTACTGATACGCTGATTTTATGGAAGGAGTTATAAATGCCGGAATATAATAACAGGCAGTCAAATACATACCGCCCGCTGAGCTTTGATGCGATAAAGATCGGTCTTGCTTCACCGGAGAAGATACTTGAGTGGTCCCACGGAGAGGTTACCAAGCCTGAAACCATAAACTACAGAACATTAAAGCCCGAAAAGGACGGTCTCTTCTGTGAGAAGATATTCGGACCCACCAAGGACTGGGAATGCCATTGCGGAAAATATAAGAAGATCCGTTATAAGGGCATCATCTGTGACCGCTGCGGAGTAGAAGTGACCAAATCCTCAGTCCGCCGTGAGAGAATGGGACATATAGAGCTTGCCGCTCCCGTTTCCCATATCTGGTATTTCAAGGGCATACCCAGCCGTATGGGACTGATGCTGGATCTTTCACCGAGAGTTCTGGAGAAAGTGCTTTACTTTGCATCATATATAGTTCTGGACCCCAAGGAGACAGATCTTGAATTTAAGCAGATCCTTTCCGCAAAGGAGTACGCCGATGCCGTGGAGAAGTACGGCTCAAAGGGCTTCCGTGCAGGAATGGGAGCCGAGGCCGCAAAGGAGCTTCTGCAGAAGGTGGATCTCGACAAGGAATCCGAGGAGCTTAAGGAAGAGCTTAAGGGTGCCAGCGGCCAGAAGATGGCACGTATCATAAAGAGACTCGATGTCATAGAGGCCTTCAGGGAATCAGGACAGAAGCCGGAGTGGATGATAATGGACAATATACCCATTATCCCTCCCGATCTCCGTCCCCTGGTACAGCTGGACGGCGGAAGATTTGCCACATCGGACTTAAATGACCTTTACAGAAGGATAATAAACAGAAACAACAGACTGAAGAAGCTCCTGGAGATCGGAGCTCCCGATATCATTGTATACAATGAAAAGAGGATGCTTCAGGAGGCGGTGGATGCGCTTATAGACAACGGCCGCCGCGGGCGTCCTGTCACTGGCCCCGGTAGCAGGGCATTGAAGTCGCTTTCCGATATGCTTAAGGGTAAGAGCGGACGTTTCAGACAGAACCTTCTCGGAAAGAGGGTTGACTACTCCGGACGTTCCGTTATAGTCGTCGGACCTGAGCTGAAGATCTGGCAGTGCGGTCTTCCTAAGGAAATGGCGATCGAGCTTTTCAAACCCTTTGTTATGAAGGAGCTGGTATTAAACGGTACCAGCCACAATATAAAGAGCGCAAAGAAATCCGTGGAAAAGCTGGAGCCCATAGTATGGGACGTTCTCGAGGAGGTAATAAAGGAGCATCCCGTTATGCTGAACCGTGCCCCGACATTGCACAGGCTCGGTATCCAGGCCTTTGAGCCCGTTCTTGTAGAGGGTAAGGCAATAAAGCTCCATCCTCTGGCCTGTACCGCATTCAATGCCGATTTTGACGGCGACCAGATGGCGGTCCATCTTCCTCTTTCGGTTGAAGCACAGGCAGAGAGCAGATTCCTTATGCTGTCTCCCAATAACCTCTTAAAGCCCTCGGACGGCGGACCTGTGACGGTTCCCACCCAGGACATGGTTCTCGGTATCTACTACCTTACACAGGCAAGAGAAGGTGAACCCGGAGAAGGCAGGGCGTTCAAGGGAGTGGAAGAAGCCATAATGGCCTATGCAAACCACGACATCACCCTTCAGAGCCTGATCTATGTGAAAAGGGAGAAGAAGGATGCAGACGGGAAGATAAAGTCGGCTGTCCTTCATACCACTCTGGGACGCTGCCTCTTTAATGAGATAATCCCCCAGGATCTCGGCTTTGTTGACAGGAGCATTCCCGAAAACGAGCTGGTTCTCGAGGTTGACTTTATGGTGGGCAAAAAGCAGCTGAAAGCCATAATCGAGGCGATTATCAATACCCATGGCGCGATTAAGACCGCAGAAGCCCTTGATCATATAAAGGATATGGGTTACCACTATTCCACCATTGCATCCGTAAGTGTTTCCGTTTCCGACATGGTGGTTCCCGAGAGCAAGCAGAAGCTTCTGGATGAAGCCCAGGATACGGTGGACAAGATCACGAAAAACTACAGAAGAGGTCTCATCACAAACGAAGAGCGTTATAACGAGGTGGTTGAAACCTGGAAAAACTGTGACGAGCGCATCACAAAGGATCTGATGGCAGGCCTCGACCAGTACAACAACATCTTCATGATGGCAAACTCCGGAGCCCGCGGATCCGATAAGCAGATAAAGCAGCTTGCGGGAATGAGAGGACTGCAGGCGGATACAACGGGACATACCATTGAGCTTCCCATAAAGTCCAATTTCCGTGAAGGACTTAACGTGCTGGAGTACTTTATGAGTGCCCATGGAGCCAGAAAGGGTCTGTCGGATACGGCTCTTCGTACTGCAGACTCGGGTTACCTTACAAGGCGAATGGTTGACGTTTCCCAGGCGCTTGTGATCCGTGAAAAGGACTGCTGTGAAGGCACCGGCAGGGAGCTTCCCGGCATGGAGGTTGCGGCCTTTATGGACGGAAAGGAAGATATTGAGCAGCTGGTAACGAGGATCACGGGAAGATACTCCTGTGAGGACATATATGACGCAGACGGAAATCTGATCGTAAAGACCAATCATATGATCACTCCGAGGAGAGCGAAGCTTATCTGTACCGTCGGCGTGAAGGACGGGAAACCCGTCGAATCCGTAAAGATCCGTACCATACTTACCTGCCGCAGCCACAGTGGTATATGCGCGAAGTGCTACGGTGCGAACATGGCTACGGGAGAACCCGTTCAGGTCGGAGAAGCAGTGGGTATCATTGCTGCCCAGTCCATAGGTGAACCCGGAACACAGCTTACCATGAGAACCTTCCACACGGGAGGAATGGCCGGTTCCGATATTACCCAGGGTCTTCCCAGAGTTGAGGAGATATTTGAAGCACGTAAGCCCAAGGGTCTCGCAATAATCGCGGAATTCAAAGGGACTGTTGAGATAAAGGACACCAAGAAGAAGAGAGAGGTTGTCGTTACAAACAGCGAAACAGCTGAAAGCAAAACCTACCTTATCCCTTACGGATCCAGGATCAAGGTCCAGGACGGCTCCGAAATAGAGGCAGGTGACGTTATCACCGAGGGATCAATCAATCCTCATGATCTTCTTAAGATCAAGGGAGTCCGTGCTGTGCAGGATTACCTCCTGAAGGAAGTCCAGAGGGTTTATCACTCACAGGGTGTTGATATAAACGATAAGCATATTGAGGTCATTGTTCATCAGATGCTTAAAAAGGTGGAAATAGACGATGCGGGAGACTCGGATCTTCTTCCCGGCGCCAGAATGGATGCCCTTGAGCTTGACGATATCAATGAAAAGCTTATAGCTGAGGGGAAGGAGCCTGCAACGGCAACCCAGATCATCCTCGGTATCACCAAGGCATCGCTCGCCACGGATTCCTTCCTGTCGGCAGCATCCTTCCAGGAGACCACCAAGGTTCTGACGGATGCGGCGATCAAGGGCAAGGTGGATCATCTTATCGGACCTAAGGAAAATGTCATAATAGGTAAGCTGATACCTGCGGGAACCGGTATGAAGCACTACAGGAATATTGAGCTTTCCACCGACAATATGCCTATCAATGCCGATGACGATGAAGAGATCACCCTTGACGATTTTTCGGAAGAGGAACCGGAAGTGGAAGCTCCGGAAGCTGAGGCAGTTGAAACCGAAGATGCCTGACCGGAAGATTAGGAAATAGAACAAATGCTGTTTAATTCTCTGGCATTTCTGGTATTTCTGCCTGTTGCATTTATTCTGTACTGGGCAGCACCGGAAAAAATCAGATGGATAGTCCTGCTCCTTGTAAGCTATTATTTTTACATGGCGGCAAGCCCGAGGTACGTGCTGCTTTTACTCTGCACGAGCCTCGTGGTCTGGGCGGCATCACTTGTGCTGGAAAAGGCAGACAGGGAAGACAGGGCCTTCAGGAAGGGCATACTTATCCTGACTCTCCTTCTCTGCTTCGGGTTACTGATATTCTTTAAATACTATAATTTTGCAGCCCGCAGCATTGTGGGGTTAATGGGGATGTTTTCGATGAATATCGAACCGCATCTTCTGAACCTCATGATGCCCGTGGGCATTTCTTTTTATACATTTCAATCCACAAGCTACCTTATCGATGTTTATACGGGAAAATCAAAGGCACAGCCAAGCTTTGCCCGCTTTGCCCTCTACATATCCTTTTTTCCCCAGATAATCGCAGGTCCCATAGGAAGGACCAATGAACTGATGCCCCAGCTGGAGTGCAGGAAACGATTTGACTATGACCTGGCAGTGTCGGGCTTAAGGATGATGCTCTGGGGATACTTTAAGAAACTTGTGATCTCGGATGCATTGGGGAAATATGTGGATCTGATATACGGAAATGTACCGTATTATTTCGGCTTGACATTTATCATGGTATCTATTATGTACACGTTCCAGATCTACTGTGATTTTTCGGGTTACTCGGACATTGCCATTGGAACTGCCAGACTCTTTAATATTGAGCTTATGCAGAACTTCAAAAGTCCGTATTTTTCCACGTCCGTCCGTGAATTCTGGTCGAGGTGGCATATTTCCCTGTCCACCTGGTTCAGGGACTATGTATATATACCCCTGGGCGGAAGCAGGAAGGGAAAAGTAAGGAAGAACCTGAATCTGATCGCAACGATGCTGGTATCGGGTCTATGGCACGGCGCAAACTGGACCTTTGTGCTCTGGGGCGGTCTCCACGGCATCTATCAGGTGATAGAGGGAGTCTTTAGGGATATTAGTCCGAAGAAAACGGACGGAGGGAAAAACCGGGTGTCTGTTATTTTACACGGTCTTCTTACCTTTGCCCTTGTTAACCTCGCCTGGATCTTTTTCCGTGCGGATTCCATAAGTGATGCCCTGTTTATCGTGACGCACCTTCATAACGGTGTGATCCTTCACTTCCTTGATGCCTGGGAAAAGATGAAGGTGGATATGCTTATCACGGATGTGGGACTGTGGAAGCTCCTTGCTGCCATAGTTGTTCTTATGGTCTATGATTTCTTTGCTTTGAGACACGACATACCGAAGGAGATGTCGAAGTGGAAGCTGCCTTTGCGCTGGCTTATCTATGTGGGACTTACCACTCTTATTATCATAAACAAGCTGCATGGCGGAACAACCCAGCAGTTTATCTATTTTAATTTCTAGCAGGTATTTGCGAATAGGGCGGCAATAGAGTAGAATATAAGGCATAATGAAAAGATTTCTCGGGAAATGCCTTATATTTTTTCTGATACTGTCGGTGATCTTTCTGCCCCTCGGAGTGGGGCTTGATCCATACAATATTTTTCACTGGAACCATATCAGGAATAACGGTGTGGAGCCGAATAAGGGCTACGTGAAAATGATGAATATACTCAGGAATCCTGACAGGTACGATTCCTTTCTGTTCGGCTCTTCACGGGCTGGCTTTTTTGACGTGTCAAAGATGAATGACGGAAATTATTATGATATGGCTTATTCCGAAGGGACACCGGGGGAGCATCTTCAGAACCTGAAGGACATGCTTCGTCGTGGAGTGAAGATAAAGAATGTCACCATGGGGGTTGATGATATCTCGTATTTTGTGGATCCTGATTTTCATAAGGACCAGCTCTACAGGAAGCCCTTTCCCTGGAGCGGAAGTCTCTCGGACAAGGCAGGCTTTTATCTGTCGTATCTTGATCTCATAACCCTTTCCCAATCCATAGAGGTCATAATGAAGCATAAGAATACCGATCCGGGATACGGGCAGAGGCTTTTAGAGACCGGAACGGAGAACCTAAGCATAAAGACCGACTTTCATTATGACAAGACCGATGCTACCTGGTCGGATTACTATTATCCAAGGGAGGAGAGCCTCGATGAGATACGGGAGATAGTGGAGATCTGCAGGGAAAACGACATTAATCTCAGGATCTTTACAAATCCCCTTAACGGTTATACCTATCAAAAGGACATTGCGAACGGCTATATTATTTTCTTAAAAAAGCTTGCAGCCGTAACTCCCTATTGGAATTTCAGCGGCTTTAACGATGTGACCCTTGATATGACAAATTATTATGAGACCAGCCACTTCTCTCCTGACGTAGCGGACAGCATAATAGACAGACTGTATAATAACAGGGTGGATAAAGAGCTTTTGAAGCAGGGCTACGGAATGTATGTGACAGAGGAGAATGTGGACGAGCTTACGGATATTCTGTACGCCCAGGCGGAGAATTTTGATCTGCCGACGGATACCTATCCGGACACAATAAATAAGGAGCCTGAATGACGGAAGGCTGCAGAAGAGCAGGAGCCGCCCGGGAAGGCGGCAAGAGGTAAGGAAAGGAGCGGCATCGACGGGATATGACATTCAGCTTGTGTATGATAGTGAAAAACGAGGCGGAGATACTCAGGCGCTGCCTTGATCCCATCAGGGATCTGATGGACGAGATCATCATAGTGGATACCGGTTCCACGGATGATACAAAGAAGATCGCAAAGGAGTATACCGATAAGGTATATGACTTTGAATGGAATGATGATTTTTCAGCTGCGAGAAACTATGCCTTCTCCTTTGCGACCTGTGATTATATTTACAGTGCCGATGCGGATGAGGTGATAGACGAAAAGAATGTGGAGCGGTTCAGACAGTTGAAAGAGGCCCTTCTTCCGGAGGTGGAAATAGTGCAGATGTACTATACCAACCAGCTGGAGGCGAATACCACCTACAATTACGACAGGGAACTCAGGCCGAAGCTCTATAAGAGATTACGTACCCCTCTCTGGGAGGATCCGCTCCATGAGGCTGTACGGATCAAGCCGGTGATCTTTGACAGTAATGTGGAGATAAAGCACTGCCCTGTATCTGTCCACAGCGGAAGGGATTTTTCTATTTTCCGTAAGATAATAAAGAAGGACGGCGATATTTCAAACCACCTTGCCAGGATGTACGCAAGAGAGCTCTTTATCTCGGGAAGCGATGAGGATTTTCTGGAGGCGAAGGACTTTTTCAGACGCAGGATGGATAAGGACAGCGAGGAGGAGCTGGTGCTGATGGCAGCCTGTGTGGTGATCAAATGCGCCCGTCTCCTTGATGATACCTCTCTTATGCTCCTTGCCTCATCCCGGGCACTGGCATCGGAGCACACGCCCTCGGAGGCGGTTTTTGAGCTTGGTGAATACTACCGCGGGAGGCGGAACTACAAGGAAGCCTGCATGTGGTATTATAATGCGGCTTTTGAAACGGAGCCGCTCCTTAACCTGAAGTACCATGACTCTTACCCCTATCTCGGTCTCCATATCTCCTACGTGATAATGGGTGACAGGGAGAATGCGGCAAGGTTTGCAAATTACGCGAAGGATCTGAGGTGAGGAAAGAGGGTGTATGACGTTTGGTACCATTGAAGGGAGCTATAGTTGAGGAAGAGCCCTGTTTATGATAAAATACGGGGTTGGTGAGAAGACTGAAGCATCAGTAAACAGTATCAGGAGGAAAAACAAATTGAAAACGTACCTTGTGACAGGAGGAGCAGGGTTTATAGGCTCCAATTTCATACATTATATGTTCGGGAAATACGGAAAGGATATCCGTATCATAAACGTGGATGCCCTGACCTATGCCGGAAATCTCGAAAACCTTGAGGGTCTGGATAAGGAGTATGACTATATCTTTATCAAGGCTGATATAAGGGACAAAGATACGATCTCAAAAATATTTGAGGAAAACGATATAGACTATGTTGTAAACTTTGCGGCTGAAAGCCATGTGGACAGGAGCATTGAGAATCCCGAGATCTTTGTGGAAACCAATGTACTGGGAACGCTGATAATGCTTAACTCAGCAAAGGCGGCCTGGGAAAATGAGGATGGAAGCTTTAAGGAGGGAAAGCGTTTCCTCCATGTATCGACGGACGAGGTTTACGGATCCTTAAGTGACCCGGAGGATTATTTTTATGAGGACACTCCCTATGATCCCCACAGCCCCTATTCAGCCAGCAAGGCCTCCTCTGATTTTCTCGTAAAGGCATATGTGGATACCTATCATTTCCCCGGTGTCATAACGAACTGCTCCAATAACTACGGACCCTTCCAGTTTCCGGAAAAGCTCATACCGCTTATCATAAACAATGCCCTGCATGGAAAGAATCTGCCTGTATACGGGGACGGAAAGAATGTCAGGGACTGGCTCTATGTGGATGACCACTGCAAGGGCATCGATATGGTATTAAGTAACGGAAGGATCGGCGAAAAATACAATATCGGAGGGCATAACGAAAAGCAGAATATCGAGATCATACACATAATACTCGATACCTTAAGAGAGATACTGCCGGATGATGATCCCAGAAAGAAGAATGTGAGTGATGATCTCATTACCTTTGTTACCGACAGAAAGGGACACGACAGACGTTACGCCATCGCTCCCGATAAAATAAAGAAGGAGCTT
>CADCQV010000348.1 GCA_902803625.1 uncultured Lachnospiraceae bacterium | reverse complement strand
TTTCCGCTTTCATAGCTGATGGCATCGGAACCGCATTCGGATGCGCACTTTTTACAGTTCCTGCAGAGACTGGGATTCACCTTCGGCTTGCCGTCGCAGTGCTGCTGCATCTTTCCGGCACGGCTTCCGCCGCCCATTCCTATATTCTTTATCGCGCCTCCGAAGCCCGTCATCTCGTGTCCCTTAAAGTGACTTAGGGAAATGATGATATCCGCATCGTAAAGCGCCCTTCCGATATATGCCTCCTTGCAGTATTCACCGTTCGGAACCGGAACTGTGGCCTCATCCGTGCCCTTAAGCCCGTCAGCGATTATGGTATAGCAGCCGGTAGTCATACTGTTAAAGCCGTTGACCTCGGCATTATAAAGATGATCCACTGCATTTTTGCGGCTTCCGGGATAAAGGGTGTTGCAGTCCGTGAGGAACGGCTTGCCCCCGTATTCCTTTATAAGATCCGCCACTGCCTTCACATAATTCGGTCTCAGATACGAAAGATTTCCAAGCTCCCCGAAATGCATTTTGATGGCGGCGAAACGCCCGTCAAAATCTATGTCTCCCATTCCGGCCTTTCTGCATAGCTTCTGCAGCTTAACCGTAAGGCTTGTTCCTATTCCTGTCCTGAAATCCGTAAAATATACCTTTGGTTTTGCCATGTCATTTCCTCCTGACTTATTCCCCCTCTATGTGATTATACTATATCTTTGCCCTGTTAAAAAGGATAAAGATAATGTAAAGCCGGCATCTCCTCTCTTATCTTTTCTCCGTGACAGGATTTACATTATTTTTATTTTTTGCTATGATTGTTGGCATGAATGACGCGGGATTTAACAATATATTTGATATTATCGAGACTCTTGCCGGTGCATACATCATTTACTCCGGTATAAGGATGAGGAGCACAGGTATCCTCCCCTCCCAGCTTGTAGGGAAGGATATCGACATTTATTCCTCCCGGGATCCGAAAAGCTTTATAAAGGCCATGTTCCCGGTGTATATGCTGTGCGGCGGATTATTCCTTCTTTTCGGGGCGGCATCCCTTTATATGGACAATTATGCCGAAGTACCCCTCTGGGCAAATCTCTCCATTACCGGCATACTTCTCGTTACCTGCATAGTCTTTGCGGTATTGACGAGGAAGAACGAAAAGAAATATCTGAGGTAAGGATCTGTTTTCACCTTTCACTCATGGGAATATACCTGCTTATAGGCGATACGGGCTTGTAGGCAGGTCTTATTATCTTCCCGTTATTACTCAGCTCCTCTATCCTGTGGGCACCCCAGCCGGCTATGCGGGCGCAGGCAAAGATCGGGGTAAAGAGTTCCTCCGGAAGCCCCAGCATCTTATATACAAAGCCTGAGTAAAAGTCCACGTTACAGCAGACGCCCTTGTACATCTGCCTCTCCTCCGCTATGATCTCCGGTGCCATTCTTTCAATGAGGGCATAAAGATTGAATTCCGAGGAATAGCCCTTTTCATCTGCCAGTCTTTCCACAAAAGAACGGAAAATCTTTTCTCTCGGATCAGAGATCGAATAAACGGCATGCCCCATTCCATAGATAAGTCCGCTTCTGTCAAAGGCCTCTTTATGAAGGAGCTTCCTAAGATACTCCCTTACCTCGTCCTCATCTGTGACATCCTGCACATTTTTCTTCAGGTCATCCATCATACGGATAACCTTGATATTAGCACCGCCGTGACGTGGTCCTTTAAGAGAGCCAAGGGATGCGGCAATCGCCGAATATGTATCGGTTCCCGTGGAAGAAACCACATGGGTAGTGAAGGTGGAGTTGTTTCCTCCGCCGTGGTCCATATGGAGAACCAGTGCCACATCCAGTATTCTCGCCTCCAGCTCCGTGTATTCCGAATCGGCGCGGAGTATCCTTAAGAGATTTTCCGCTGTTGAAAGCTCCTTATCCGGCTGGTGTATTATAAGGCTCTCCCCGTTCTGGTAATGCGCATATGCGTGAAAGCCGTATACGCAGAGCATGGGGAAAAGCGCGATAAGCTGTATCACCTGCCGGAGCACATTGGGAATGGAGATATCATCTGCCGCATCATCATAGGTGTAAAGGGTAAGAACACTCCGTGCCAGGCTGTTCATCATATCGTGGCTCGGTGCCTTCATAATGATGTCCCGGACAAAGCTCGTTGGCAGCGACCTGTAAAATCCGAGAAGATTGGTAAATTCCGAAAGCTCCTCCTCCCCCGGAAGATGTCCGAATAAAAGAAGGAAGGTTATCTCTTCAAAGCCAAAGCGCTTCTCTGACGTAAAGCCCCTTACCAGGTCCTCAATATCATAGCCCCGGTAATAGAGATGTCCCTCTGTGGGGATCTCGCGTCCGTCCACTATCTTCTTTGCCTGGATGTCGGAAATATGGGTAAGCCCCGCAAGGACTCCCTTTCCGTTAAGGTCACGGAGACCTCTTTTCACATCATAGTGCCTGTAAAGTTCTGAATCTATAACCGTGGAACGGGCTGCCTCATCCGCCAGCACCCTTATTTCGGGAGTTATTTCAGAATAATTAACATCATTATCTGCCATCTCTTACCGCTTCCTTTCAATTCTTCTCTTTTTGCCATTGGGGTACATTGTATCAAAAACCGGACAATTCTTCAAACCTGAACCTGGGGGGACGGAAGAACACGTCAAAGTGCGCCGGACAGTATATGACCCCGGGCTAGCGTAAAGTTTTTGTAGGATTGATATAAAAAAGGAGGATCCCTCTTGTGATATAGTTGATATTTGGTGTGAAGGCCAATATTA
>CADCQV010000347.1 GCA_902803625.1 uncultured Lachnospiraceae bacterium | reverse complement strand
AAGCGCTTCTTGGCAAAATGGGACTTACAGACAGGAAGAATGCATACCCTTGTGAGCTTTCGGGGGGACAGTCCCAGAGGGTTGCCATTGCGAGAGCCCTTGCCTTAAATCCCCAGATTCTTTTCTTCGATGAACCCACGTCTGCCCTTGATCCCGAGCTTACGGGCGAAGTGCTGAAGGTCATAAGGTCTCTGTCCGACCTCCATATCGCAATGGTCATAGTTACCCATGAAATGGCCTTTGCGAGGGACATAAGCGATGAAGTGATCTTTATGGAGAACGGTGTCATAGTTCAAAAGGGGAGTCCTGAAGAGGTTTTCAATTCTGACAGTGAAAGGATGCGCTCCTTCCTCGGAAGATACGGAAATATAATTTGAGATCCCGGCACGTCCTTCTTCGGAGCGCAAAAATCCCAATGTTTGCCATAGTAATAAGATAAGATTATAATGAAAGTAAGGATCTGTTCACACGTTTTCTTCTTTGCAGATGAACGCATGTCCTGCGTCAAACTGTAAAGTTATTTATGAACAGCTCTTAAGCGCGATCGATCGCTTCGATTAATAAAAACACGGTTAGGGATTACCGTGTTGTTTCATATCAGGAAAAGAAGGGTAAAAGGGGTGAAACAGGTTTGAGAAGGCATACCAGGAGAACACTGCTAAAGCTTGCGGATACGCTGGAGGAAGCACATTCCCTTATACGGCAGGAAACAGACAAAGGGAATGCCGATGCCGTTATAAGCCTGCTGGAACAGTGCCAGAAGTGCGCCATAACCATCGGGGAGAGTATTGAAGCCTCAGAGGGGGAAGGTACAAAGGCTGTGAAACAGCTGGAGGATTACTGTGAGGGGCTTTATAATATTTCCGGAGAGGTTCGGGAGCAGAGGTCAAACAGCGCGAAAACATCAAAGTGGCTGCAAAAGACACTTAATAATATAAAAAACAGTCTGATCTACGACATTTCTGAGACTCTTGAAACCGTGTTCCTTCCTTACAAGGCTTCCATGTGGGACAGCCTGGAGTCGGTATGGAGGAAGGCCTCAGAGGCAGATGATACCGAAGCACTTGTGATACCAATCCCTTATTATGACAGGAATTCCGACGGAAGCTTCGGAGAAGAGCATTATGAGGGGGCTGACTATCCGGAGGATGTGCCGGTCACGGACTACAGAAAATATGACTTTGAGGGACGGCACCCCGACAGGATCTATATCCATAATCCATATGACGCCAATAATTTTGTGACCAGCGTCCATCCCTTTTTTTATTCAAAAAATCTGAAGAAATATACGGATGAGCTTATCTATATCCCGTATTTTGTGCTTGCGGATCCGGATCCGGACAATGAAGCATCGCTGGAGGGCATCAGTCATTTTATCGTAGTTCCCGCGGTGATAAATGCGGACAGGGTAATAGTCCAGTCCGAAAAAATGAGGGAAGCCTATGTGAAAGTTATGACAAAGGAGGCGGGAGAAGACAGCAGGCAGTACTGGGAGGACAAGATATCCGGAGAGGGATCCCCGAAATTCGATAAGGTTAAAAACACAAAAAAAGAAGATCTGAAGATCCCTGAGGAGTGGGAGAAACTCATAGACAAAGGTGACGGAAGCCGGAAAAAGATCATTTTTTACAATACCAGCGTTCAGGCGCTTCTTGATAATGAGATGAAGATGCTTGATAAAATAGAGGATACCTTCAGGGTGTTCCGTAAGAATGAGGACAGCGTGACACTTCTCTGGAGACCACACCCGCTTATCAAGGCGACAATAAGCTCAATGAGGCCGGCACTCTGGGAACGGTATTCAAGGATAGTTGAGGATTATAAAGCAGGTGGCTGGGGAATATATGACGACAGCCCTGATCTCGACAGGGCAATAATCTTAAGTGACGCATATTACGGAGACCAGAGCTCGGTTGTGGAGCTGTATAAAAAGACCGGTAAACCTATTATGATACAGAATGCGGAGATAATAAATGTATAAGATAGAGCTTATGGCATCAATGATGTGTGCCGATTACGGAAATCTGGAGAGGGAAGTCAAGGAACTGGATAACGGCGGCATTGATTCCTTTCATATCGACATAATGGACGGGCGGTATGTACCGAATTTTGCCATGTCATTAAATGACCTTAAATATATCCGTTCGGCAACGGATAAGCCTCTGGACGTACATTTAATGATAGAGCACCCCAATAATTCCGTGGGCTTGTTTACTTCAAGCCTCCGTAAGGGGGACACGATCTACATCCATCCCGAGGCCGAGTACCATCCCTCCACGACACTGCAGAAGATAATCGATGCAGGTCTTATACCGGGGGTGGCCCTAAACCCGGGAACCAGTGTGGAAAGTGCCAGAATGCTTCTCCGTATAGTCAAAAAGGTGCTTGTAATGTCGGTAAATCCGGGAAATGCGGGGCAGATGTTTTTACCCTACATAAGGGAAAAGTATACGGAGCTTTTGAAATTAAAGGATGAGATGGGCTTTGAGATATACTGGGACGGTGCCTGCGGCTCCGACAAGATAAAGGAATATGCACCTCTCGGTGTAAAAGGCTTTGTTCTCGGAACGACCCTTCTTTTCGGAAAAAAGAAGCCCTATGGGGAGACATTGAAGATGATAAGGGATCTCTTATAGAATAAAGGAGTATGCTTTGGCGATACTGATCTGCGGGGGAGCGGGATATATCGGTTCCCATATAAATAAAGAGCTAAGTAAAGAGGGATATGAGACCGTGGTCTTTGATAACCTCGTATACGGGCACAGAGAAGCCGTGAAGTGGGGAAGCTTTATCGAGGGTGATCTGAAAGATCCGGAAGAAATAGAGGCTGTCTTTAAGAAATACAGTATTGATGCGGTTTTCCATTTTGCGGCCTATGCCTATGTAGGGGAATCGGTAAGTGAGCCTGAAAAGTATTACTACAATAATGTGGTAAATACCTTAAATCTTCTGAATGTCATGAAGAAATACGGCTGCGGAAGGATCATCTTTTCCTCAACCTGTGCGACCTACGGGGAACCGGAAAGGGTGCCGATCACCGAGGATATCCCGCAGAAGCCCATAAATCCCTACGGTGCCACCAAGCTTATGGTTGAACGGATATTCAAGGATTATAGCAGTGCATACGGACTAAAGTTCGCGGTGCTCCGCTACTTT
>CADCQV010000346.1 GCA_902803625.1 uncultured Lachnospiraceae bacterium | reverse complement strand
GGGTCATCATAGCCCTCAATTAGCCTCCGGGCTTCATCCAGAAGCTTAAGAGCCTCTTCCTCTCCGGCCTTCCCCGTTTTCTTCAGTTTATCGATCCGCCTGTTTGTTTCCGAAAGCTTCGTTAAAATCTCCGTCTGAACCGCTGTAAAGGGATCCTCCACCTTCAGTGTCGTATGGGTGGGCTTCCTGAAGGCGATAAGGTTATAGTCCCGGATCTCATTCTGCTTATCCTCCATTATTTCAAGCTTTCTAATCATAGAGTCCCTGAATTCACCGGGCTCCTCATTATCAAGAATACGCATTGCTTCCCTGATGGCCCTTAGCCACTGCTTTGCCATCCAGTATTTTTTGAAGACCTCGGTTTTATTCTTTACCTTAAGTACGAAAGCGTCACTTGTTTTTTTCCGGATAAGGAAGTCCTGCATCTCTCTCTCCAGCACCTCGATATCCTTTTCCAGCTCTTCCTTTCTTTCCGGCTCCTTTTCAATAAGCTCCCTTAAATTTTCTATCATATTTTCACATCTCTTAGCCTCAAGCTCCGGTACCAGCTTGCTGCCCTCACAGTAACGGGAAAAAACGGGATAGGCCTGGATAAAGGAGATAAATTCATCCTCAAGCACATTTAGATCTATGTCATTTCTGTCGATCAGATTGTCGTCCAGAATGTTCAGTACGAGGTTGTTTACATCCTCTTCAACCATAGCCTCTGTATATTTCCGGCTATTTTTATATTTTTTAAGATGCGAACGCCTTTTTACTCCGGTGTAGTCCTTACGGACAAAAACATCCTTATCGTTCTTCTGTCTCTGAAGGACCGGATCCGACTCAAAGATGAATTCTCTCTTTATGAAGCTTAAGGAATCATTGAAGGAAAGGAAGTTCCGGTCAGCAGCCAAAGCCGCTTTATAATAGTCATCACTAAGGCTTGTAAATTTGTCGTTTCCCCATCTGTCAAGGGACAGTTCCTTACCCTTCATTGCCTTATCCGCTTCAAATTCCAGTTTTTTCTCATCATCATCCTTTATGGGAAGCGCATTCTTCTTCCGGAAGAGGAAGGAGGTGAGCTTACGGACGCTGGCCATAAGGCCTGACTCGGAAGTACGGGCATTCTGGGTAATTAAAGTATCCTGATTCTTTTCATTGGAATACAGGAGCTGTCGTTTACTCAATGAATCACGCCCCTCTTTGTCACGTTTTGCTCTCCAGGCCTGACCTTTCAGGGAATCCTTCAGGATGTCCCGTGCCTTGCTCCCCTTTCCGAACTGCTTCCTGCCGCGGTGCTCGAGAACCTGTTTCATATAGCTTTTTGCGAGAATATCCTCAGTCTTATCGATACGTTCCCTGATGTCATCATCGGAAAGAGCATCGAAATCCTTTCCCGCTAAAAGCACGTAATAGGGTGACTGTATGAGAAGCGCACGGTTATTGTAGTCCTTAAGGATCTCTGAAACAACGTCCGCCTTTGCATTCAGTAAAAGGTATCTTTTCTCCCCAAGCTCAGCCCTTCCGACGGAGAGTATCATATCCCTTGCATGGCTGAAGGCGCGGAGTGCAGCATAGCGTTTCACGAAAGCCTTGTCGCCTTCGGATTTCATGAAGTCATCATTGTCTTTATAGTCAAATATGGAAAGATCCAGCTTTTCAAATTCCTCGAGTATCTTTAAATACCCTTCAGTCCTGGTGGCGGGATCCGCGATAAGCTCAAGAGGCTTATAATGATATCTGGTCACAGGGTGAAGAGCTTTCTCTTCACTTTCTTCAGCACTGTCGATCCAGAGCTTTGTTTTTTTGTCATAATGGAGTATCCCCGAGGGCTCTGATGGCGGTTCGGCCGCTTTCTGGTCCTCGGAGCCGCGTTTCTGCTCAAAATAAAAGGAAAGATCGGTCATTTCTACTGACACCTGATCCACATCGCTGCCCACGGTTTCGAGGAAGCCCTCCTTTTCCGTGTCACGATAGGTGGTGCTTTTACTTCCGTCCACATCCCAGATGGGAGATACAAAATCAGCTCCCAGCCGTGCATTTTTCCCATGCTCCAGAAGATCATTAAGGGACTCGTCCCTCTGCCAGTGGCACTGGTTCATAAGGTTTATCATCTTTGCCTGCTGTGCAGCCTTTTTTTCGAATTTCTTTCCGCGTTTGGTTTTCTGCGAATCACTCAAGGATGCGAGGCGGAAGGTGGTGGTTGCAAGCTCTATATCCGATCCGATATCCGACTGCTTTGGAATGGTCCTTGTTATGAGCCAGGAAGACTTTGAGCTTGCAGTGGTGATCAGATCCATTTCCTGTTCGGCACTGTCCTGCTCCCTTGCGCTTATAAGTATCCTCTGGATCGCGGAATCCACCTTCTTTTCCCTTCTTTCAAGGTCGGATTTTCTCTTTTCCATAAGCTCTTCATTTGAAAGATCGAAGATCCTCCGGGGAAGGGGAGCCTGAAACTGTGACTTTTCAAACTGCTGCCGTTTAGGAGTGATAGTAAGGCTTTCCCTGGTTTTCTGAAGCTTTCTCTTTTCCTTTGTGCTTAAGGGTTTAATTCCATCTGACATAGGCTGTCTCCTTAATTTCTTTCATTATGTCCGCAAAGATCGTTCTTTCAGGTAAGAGCATCCTTATACCGCTTATCACCGCTCCGTCCCTTTTAAGAAGGTCTTTTGACGTAAGGAGCTTCTCCGGAAGCTTAACCATGTCATCATTCATGGTAAGGAACAATAGTTCATGATCCATGATCCCCAAAGAATTGCCGGCACGGAGCAGTGTTTTCAGGATCTCCATAAGCTGTACCGGATCATCGGAAAAATTCACGAGATAGGAGATCGTAACAGTTTTTTGTCCGCAGTGGCAGAGTACAAGACCTGCCGGGGCACTGTTTTCGGGATCAAAGTTTGCGAGAGAGAGCTCCTCTGACAGGCTTTTATCCAGTAAACACGAGGGATCAAGCTCGTGCTTCTCCATTGCCCTTTTAAGAGCTTTCTTTTCCTGTGCGTTAAGATCCTTAACCCTTACAACACGGTTTCTTATCCTGCCTCCGAGAAGTTTCTTCGTGACAGCTGATCCCAGAAAATCCCCGACCTTTGTCCGGTAAGCAGTTCCGTCACGGAAGGTCTTGAATCCAAGGGAAAGGATCAGACCGTGTATATCAGAGGCACTCTCCGGATAGTTTACGTGAAGAGCCACAAGACCTGACCCGTCAAGCGCTTCAATGGTTTTTTCGATAAGAGCGCTTCCGATGCCCCTTCTCCTGAATTTCTCCGATACATATATATAGTCAAGGTAGAGGGAGTCAGCAAGTTCACTGAAAAAAGCCACACCGGCCGCTTCACCTTCTTCTATTGCTCCTACACAAAGCGCATAGTCCTCACTTTTTTTCCCTCCCATAAGAGGGGCAAAGGGCACTTCGTTTTCTCTGCCGATTCCTGTAAGTTCCATAGGGGCCTCCTCTTTTTTACTGTAATTATAGTATCGTAAGCATAAAAAATACAAGATTTTTACTAAAGATAACACACCCGATATTTGCGTTTTTTTCGTCATGAATTATAATGATGATTAAAGCGCCAAAAGTAATTGTCACCACACAAGAAAAGCTTGTGGTGGGGACAAGAACTTTGGGCGTTTGAACCTGTTCAAAAAGCCATTTGACTTTGGGTTTCGAATGACCGGAGGAAAAAGATGAATTCAAAGGGTATTCTTATAGGTGTTCTGGTGGCGGCAGCCGCTGTTGCCGTATTTTTTATCGGAGGCTATAACTCACTTGTTTCAAAGCAGACGGCTGTGGAGGAGCAGGGAGCGAATATAGACACTCAGCTGCAGAGAAGGGCAGATCTGATACCAAACCTTGTAAAAACCGTTAAAAGCTATACGGATCACGAGAGCGAGGTTTTCAGCGAGGTGAACGAGGCGCGGGAAAAGCTGATGCAGGCCGGGACAATGGCGGAGAAGTCCGAAGCCAATGAAGAAGTGACATCCGCACTAAATAAGCTTATCGCAGTGGCGGAAAGCTATCCGGAACTGAAATCCGACAAGGTTTATATAGATCTGATGGACGAGCTTGCCGGTACGGAGAACAGGATCGCCTATTCAAGGGAGAACTACAATTCCGCAGTGGCAGACTACAATAAGGCCATACGTACGTTCCCGGGGGTGTTTTTTGCCGGAATGTTCGGCTTTGAAAAGGCAGAGCTCTTTGAAGCGGCAGCGGGGGCTTCCGAGGTGCCGGAGGTCGATATTTAATGGCAAAAAAGAAGAGGGGAAAGGGCGCTAATTATGTCCTTATCATACTTGCCGTCTTTGCCTTTGTTTTCTTTGCCGGGACGGTTGTTCTGTTTATCGATAACAGAACGGAGAGGATCGTTAACTATCCGGAGCCCTCGGATTACTTTTTTGTGGAGGACTACAGCGGTGTCCTGAATGAGGAGACCGAAGGCTTTATCTATGATGAAGCGGTGGGACTCTATGAGGCAACGGGTGCCCAGGTAGTGGTGGTGACCGTACCGGATACCCAGGAGGAGAGCCTGGAGGATTTTTCCAATCATCTGGCAAACAGCTGGGGAATAGGCAGTAAGGAAGAGGATAACGGCGTACTTATCCTTTTCGAGACCGATAAGGAGGATCCCCATGTCCGTATGGAGGTGGGAAAGGGGCTGGAGGGGGCAATCCCCGACGGAAAAGCCGGACGCATCCTTGATGATCATGCGGTTGAGGACAAGAATGAGGGCAGGTGGAACAAGGCGGCGGGAAATACCTTTGTGGCAGTGGCTATGGAGGTTTATTCCGAGTACGGACATGATCACCCCGGGACCCTTAAGTTTGCGGAGGACCGCCTTGACGGAAGCTCCGAAACCACCGGTACCTTTGCGGATCTTGATTATCCGGAGGCTGAGTACAGGACGAACGATGCTCCTCTCTCAGAACAGATCGTAGAAGCGATGCTTGAATGCCTGGTGCTTATAATCTTCTTTCTGATAATCATCGCGATAGTAGCAGTTTTGACCTTTATCGGAGGGATCGGCGGCGGTGGCTATTCGGGCGGCGGAGGCTACTCGGGCGGCAGCTATTCCGGAGGAGGAGGATTCTCCGGAGGCGGAGGCTCCTTCGGAGGAGGCGGCGCATCAAGATAGCGGTATTTTAATGTATGCAGGAAGACAGAGAGATAAATACGGATAAAGAAAAGACGATCATTCCTTATATTACGGTCAATGATTATTTCAGGCGGATGAGTAAGGGTTATCTCCTTCTATTTATCGTGCTGCCTCTTATCTATATTTTTCTCATTATCCTGAATTATGTCATCATATATAATGTTACATCCGAGAATATCAGATATGATGCGGAGACCACTCTTCTGGAATATTCGGTGGAGCTTGACGATTTTCTGTATCCGGCACTTTCTGCCATGGAATCCATGTCCTATAATGTGGAGGATCTGTTCAGAACCGATTCCGGCAATGAGGACATAGAGAAATATCTGATACGGGAAAGCGAGGCTCTGGACAATACATCGGATATTGTTTCAAACGGGATAT
The DNA here is from genome assembly GCA_902803625.1 of uncultured Lachnospiraceae bacterium. Lineage (GTDB taxonomy): Bacteria > Bacillota > Clostridia > Lachnospirales > Lachnospiraceae > NK4A144. The sequence continues at coordinate 5,414 of CADCQV010000346.1, read as the reverse complement.
ACGGGTATATTCACGGGGAATACCTGGACGGCTATCAATGGGTGCCGGATAAGGATTTTGTCCCGTTCGACAGACCATGGTACAAGGAGGCTCTTAAAAATGAGGGAAGGGTAACCTACGTTGAACCCTATGTCGATTCCATGACGGGGAATAAGGTCATGACCATCTCAAAGCTCCTGTCCGACGGCGAGAGTGTGATCTGTATCGACATAAGGATGAACGAGATACAGGAGATTACGGAATCACTTGTCAAGCAGGAGGACAATACCGGATTTGTCATTGTAATGGATGAAGAAGGGGCTGTGATAGCGCATTCCGATCCGGAGGAGGTTGGGAAAAACTATCTTTTATCGGATGCGGAGCCCGGACATACTCTGGCAGAAAAGCTTCTCCTTCAGTGGGAACAGGTATTCTCCGTAAATGACGATATCGTCTATTCGAGGAAGCTGGGAGGCGGTTGGTATATGCTTTCCGTCACCGGAAAAAGAAAGATGTACTCCAGGTTATTCTATACCCTTATCAATACAGTTGTGATAGGGATACTGGGGACATTGATAATCCTGTATGTTCTATCAATGATCACCAGAAAGCGTATGGAGATCAGGAATTATATCATAGACCTGAAATCGGCTTCTTCCATATACCTCTGCATGTACAAGGTGGATCTCGACGATGACCATTTTGTGGAGATAAGCTGCAAATCCCCGCTTATCTCGTCACTTGTGGGCGGCAGGAGAAGTGATGCCAGGAAATTGATGGCTGAGATAATCAATATCCGGATAGACGAAAGAAACAAGAAGGATATGCTGGAGTTTTCCGATCTGGAAACGCTGAAGGACAGACTCACAAAGACGGACACCATCGCCCTGGAATTCATGAACGCCGAAATGGTCTGGAAGCGTGCCCGTTTCACCGTTGCCGAAAGAAATACCGACGGCGGAATAAAGAGCGTTCTCTTTATGGTAGAAGATATTGATGAGGAGAAGAAGTCCAGAGACAGGCTGCTGTATCTCTCGGAGACTGACAGTCTGACCGGTATCAATAACAGGGGCAGCGGGGAGAGCAAGGTCAAGAACCATATCCTTAATGGTGACGGCGGTATGTTTATGCTGCTTGACGTGGATAAATTCAAGAATATCAACGATACTTACGGGCATGATATCGGGGACAAGGTGCTGATCGCCATCGCCGGCTGCCTGAAGAAGTCCTTCAGAAGCAATGATGTGGTGATGCGTCTCGGCGGAGATGAGTTTGCGGCCTTTGCACTTTCAGTTTTCAGCCGCAGCGGGGGCGAGCTGATGATAAGACGCTTCCTGAATCAGATCGAAGAGATCCGCATTGAGGAGATGAAGGGTAAGGGTATAAATATAAGTATGGGTGTGGCATTCTACAGACCGGATGACAGCTTTACCTTTGAGGAGCTGTACAAAAGAGCGGACAGATGCACCTATGAGAGCAAGATAAATCCCGGAAGCCGGGTAACATATTATGACAATATGGAGGGAATTTAAGAATGTTTCGAAAGGGATATGAAGTAATCATTATTATCACATATTTTGTGATGCTGGCGGTTTTCCTCGCTCTGAACCTTCTTTCCGCGGGGAGGGATATGGATCTTTGCAATCTGATAGTGAACGCTGCATTGTTCCTTATTGCAGGCTGTATCTTTTTTACCTGTATCACGGGAAGCCTGATACCTGTTGCCAATATGACTGCAGAGCTCAAGGCTGTTACCAAAAGGATCGAAGAGGATGCGAAGCATTCACACAAATATCTCTGGGAAAAGTACAGGGCGGAGAATACCGAGCTCTTCCGGGAGAGGATACTCGCCAAGCAGTACAAGGACTATAATTATGAGCTTGAAAGGATAGTCGACAGCGACAAGGCCTATTACAAATGTGATATCGAGGAGTACATAGGCTTCGATCTTCTGGACTCCGTGATCCACAGGGAGGCATTGAACCAGGTTGCGGGGGTTATGACGGGGCTCGGGATCCTCGGCACATTTATAGGACTTACGCTTGGACTGCAGGCCTTCAATACGGGAACCACCGCTGAGATAACAAACAGTATAGAGCCGCTGATGAACGGTATAAAGGTTGCTTTCCACACCTCCATTTTCGGGATGATCTTTTCGCTGGTATTCAATTTCGTTTATAAAAGGAGGCTTGATGAAGGGGAGAACGCTATCCGCTCATTTTTAAGCGTTTATAAGAAATATGTGATGCCTGACACCACTGCAGAGGGCGTGAACCGTATGATGGAGCTTCAGCAGAAGCAGACGGATGCTATAGTGCTTCTTTCCGATTACGCGGATATCAGGGCCAGAAACCAGATAGAGCAGCTTTCGAAGCTGGTAGATGTATTTATTTCAGAGCTTAATAAGTCCCTCGGGAATTCCTTTACCAATCTTTCGGAGATCATTAATAATACCATTGCCCTGCAGTCAAAGAATGAAAGGGCAATGAAGGAGATCTATGAGAAAAATCTCGGGACTGCAGAGGGGATTCAGGGAATCTTCAATGAATCCCGTGCACTGAACCAGTCACTGAAGAACTATGTGGCCGAGGTTCAGCTCCTTGAAAAAGCGGTGACCGGAGAAATAGAGGATCTTAAAAGACTGGGGGAAAGCAACAGGGAGCTTATAACCGCTATTCCCAAGGAAACGGGCGAAACCTTCGGGATAATAAACGAAAACCTGCAGATGCTGTCAAAGAGCTATTCCGAAAGGCTGGATGAGCTTTCCGACGTTATCGAGGATATCAGGAAGAACCAGAGGAAAAAGTCATGAGACGCAGATTGGGAAGAGACAGTGAAACCACATACTGGCTGTCGTATTCCGACATGATGGCCGGACTCCTCCTCGTATTTGTGATCATCATCGCGGTATCTATGCTTCACGCCAAAATACAGTATGACGAGAAGGAGCTTGAGCTTTCAGGAAAGGAAGAGGAGCTTCTCATCAGATCCGATGAGCTTGAAAAGGAAAGAGAGGTCGTCTCAAAGCAGAAGGCAACCCTTGATGAGCAGCAGAAGATGCTGAATGCCCAGGAGGAGGCTCTGGCGGAACAGGGTGAAAAGATAGCCATACAGGAAAAAACCTTAAAGGAGCAGCATGAGCTCCTAAACAAGCTGGAAGCCATAATGAGCGAGCAGCAGCAGAAGCTGGACGACATCATAGGCGTAAGGGCAGAGCTGGTGGAGGAGCTCAGGGAGGAATTCGATGACTCGGACTTAAAGGTTTCGGTGGATGAAACTACGGGCGCCATTACCTTCGATGCCAGCATTCTCTTTGATTATAATAAGTCGGTCCTAAAGGAATCGGGAAAGGATTTCCTTTCGAAGTTTCTCCCGAGATACGCCGATGTACTCCTGAGTGACAAATATAAGGACAATATTTCCGAGATCCTGATAGAGGGACATACCGATACGGAGGGGAAATACCTCTTCAATCTGGAGCTTTCACAGAAGAGGGCACTGGCTGTTGCCAGCTACTGTCTGGATGACAACAGCGGAGTGGTGGATGATGAACAGCTGGAGGCCCTGAGGGAGCTTACCTCCGCTACGGGGAAATCATACAGTAATCCCGTTCTCGATGAGGAGGGCGAGGTGGATATGGAGGCCTCCAGAAGGGTGGAATTCCTTTTCCGGCTGAAGGATGAAGAGATGGTTCGTGAAATGATAGAGATTTTGAGTGATGAAGAGGAATAAAAGGCGTTTCAGCTTCAGAAACTCCATACGTACGGAATTTGCGGTGATATTTATCGTAGTCATGATGCTGACCATCGGGGTGTACTGGATCATCAACAGCTTCTTCCTGCAGCGCTACTATATCCTCTATAAGGAGAACGGACTCAAAAGATCCTATGATGCGGCGGAGAACCTGACTCTTTCGGATGATCCGGGAAGCGAGGGCTTCAGACAGGATTTCCTTAAGCTCTGCTCCGCATCGAACCTGAACGCCGCCATCGTCACAACGGGACTTGAGACCGTGGTGTCCACCACCGGCGACAATATAATGACGGTAAGGCTTTTTGACCATGTATTTGACATAGACAATCCCCGTCACAAGCAGCCTGTTGTACTGTATCAGGACGAACGTTATGAGATATGCATAGCAGATGACCCCCGGATGAAGATTGACTACCTGGAACTCTGGGGGAGTCTTTCAAACGGGTATATTATTATAATGAGGACGCCTCTGGATTCCATCAGGGAGAGCGTAAGGGTGTCAAATGCTTTCTTAGGCTATGTGGGATTCTTTATGGTGATAATAAGCGCTGTACTCATATGGTTTGTGGCCGGGAAGATCACGAAGCCCATAGGAGAGATGGCAGAGATATCCGAGAGAATGTCAGGGCTGGATTTTGACGCAAAGATCACCATCAAAAGCAGGAATGAGATAGGGATACTGGGGGAGCACCTAAATGACCTTTCGGAGATACTGGAGAAAACCATTTCGGAATTAAAGACCTCCAATAATGAGCTGACCCGGGATATAGAGAAAAAGGAAAAGCTGAATTCCATGAGGCTTGAATTCCTTTCAAATATCGCTCACGAGCTGAAGACTCCCATCGCCCTGGTTCAGGGCTACGCAGAGGGGCTGAAGGACGGCATCGCGTCATCAGAGGAGGACAGGGATTATTACTGCTCTGTCATAATGGATGAGGCGGACAAGATGAATAAGCTGGTCCGCAATCTTATGACACTGAATGAGCTTGAATTCGGATCCGATATGATCAATCTGGAGAGATTCGACCTCACCGAGCTTGTAAGGGGCTGCATCCAGTCAAATGAGCTCATCATAAGCCAGAACGGTATAAGAATAGATTTTGATATTGACAAACCTGTGTTTGTGTGGTCTGATGAATTCAAGACCGAAGAGGTTATAACCAACTATCTCTCAAACGCCATCCACTACTGCAGGATACCTGCCGATGCGGATGTCACGGGAGACAGGGAAAAAAGGATAGAGATTTGCTTCTCTCAAAGAGGAGAAAGCCTGAGGGTCAGTGTTTTCAATACCGGTGATCCGGTACCGGAAGAAGCGGTGCCCCACCTTTTTGAGAAGTTTTACAAGGTCGATAAGGCAAGGACCAGGGAATACGGCGGTTCGGGCATAGGACTGTCCATAGTGAAAGCAATAATGGATGCCCTGAACCGGGGCTACGGAATCGAAAATTACAGTAACGGAGTTTCGTTCTGGTTCGAGCTCGACTGTAAGGACGTCAGAAATGAAGCATAAAGCGGAAATGATAAAGTTCATAGCGGTGCTGGCAGCGGTGGTCATTTTTTCAGTCGGCTGCGGCAGCTTCGTGGATCTCAGCGAGGATGAGTCAAAGCAGATAGTGAATTACTCCACCAACGTGCTTAACGACCACAATTCTGCCATCAAGGGTTCGCTAAAGGAGCTT
>CADCQV010000345.1 GCA_902803625.1 uncultured Lachnospiraceae bacterium | reverse complement strand
GTGATCGCCGCTCGATGTCCGGTGTGAATCCGCACCGCGTCCACTCGTTGCCGCATTTTTGTCCGGCAGAGGCCGCAAAACGCACTTGTCGAAGCCAAAACCGGTAGTAGAGTCAAAATGATCCAAGGGTCCGTTAGCGCTCGCTACCTCAGCGGTCTCCTCTGTTGCTGCCACCTCTGCAACGTCATCCGCAAAAGCTATGGTATTCATACCTAAAACCATAGAATGATCAAGGGGCAGGGAGCAGACCCAATGGCGTTAAGTCAGTGGCATTCTGAGGGCAAAGCCCGAAGAATCTTTCTCCCCGGAAGAAAAGATCCTTCGCTTCGCTCAGGATGACAGAAACGGGGCGCTCAGGATGACAAGGTTCTTTTCTTATCGCTATTGGTGCAGACCTTTATGGAAAGAAAAAGGGTTTCATCTGGATCTGTAAGGACAGGGATATTCTGAAAGAATATCTGCAAATGATCCCACGAAAAAAGCAGCCCCTTTCGGAGCTGCCTTCCTTCTTTGAAAATCACAATGTTCTGGTTTTCATCGGTCTGCTGATGCACTCAGCGCATCAAAGCATAGCCGGAAAAACTAATTATTCAGCCTTGATAGCTCCTGTAGGGCAGGCACCTTCGCAAGCACCACAGTCAATGCAGGTTCCTGCATCAACAACATACTTGCCATCACCTTCACTGATAGCTCCAACGGGGCAGGTTCCGGCACAGGCTCCGCAGCTTACACAGGTATCATCAATTACATGAGTCATTTTCATTTCCTCCTACAAAAAATCTCTTGTTACAATCTGTATTCTAGTATAAAGCGAAAATATTTGCAATTTAATCTTTATTAGGTGTTTTTAACCTAGATTCACTTTACACAGCCTATTATCTCATTGATGTCGGCGATGTGGTTTTCCGATAGAAAATCCTCTATTCCGTCAATTATTTTAATCATAGCGGAGGGATCGTGGAAATTATACATTCCCACAGCAACGGCACTGGCTCCGGCCATAATAAATTCGATGGCATCTTCGGCCGATGTGATGCCGCCCATCCCGATAACAGGAATCCCTACGGCGTGGGAGGCTTCATACACCATCCTTACCGCCACAGGCCGGATGGCGGGACCTGACAGACCGCCGGTCTTGTTTGCAAGAGAGAAGCTCCTCTTATTGATATCGATCTTCATACCTGTCAGGGTATTGATGAGTGAAACGGCGTCGGCACCGCCGGCTTCCGCGGCCTTTGCCATATCCGCAATGCTCGTCACATTGGGAGAGAGCTTCATTATTATAGGCTTCAGGCTCTTTCGCTTTACAGCCGCCGTGATCTTCTGAAGCTCCTTCGGATCAGTACCGAAAGCGATCCCGCCCTTTTTCACATTGGGGCAGGACACGTTGATCTCGAGCATGTTCACACGGTCGTCGTCTGAAAGCCTTTCCACGACATACAGGTATTCATCCTCACTATGCCCGCAGACATTCACTATCACATTGGTATTGAATTCGGAGAGAAAGCCCAGATCTCTTTCAGTAAAAACGTCTATTCCAGGATTCTGAAGCCCGATGGCATTCAGCATACCGGAGGGTGTCTCCGTGATCCTCGGAACCGGATTGCCCTCCCAGGGCTCGGGCGCCACGCCCTTTGTAACCACGGCGCCGAGACGGTTCAGATCCACGAATTCATAATATTCCATTCCGCTTCCGAAGGTTCCGGAAGCATTCATAACGGGATTTTTGAAGCTTACCCCGGCGATATTGACGGTGGTATTGATATTTTCGGGATTCATAATACCACCTCCTCTGCATTGAAGACCGGTCCTTCGGTGCAGATCCGGGCATTATTGACATGAGAATGACTGTCCCTGCCGGCAGTTTTCACCATACAGCCAAGGCAGACGCCCATACCGCAGGCCATCCTTTCTTCAAGGGAAATAAAGGCCGGAATGAAGCTGTCTGCCGCAAAATCCTTTACTGCCTTGAGCATGGGCAGCGGCCCGCAGGCATAAATGATGTCGGGCTTAAGATCCCTTTCCTTAAGAGCATCCACAACGGTACCGCGGGTTCCGACGCTGCCGTCATCGGTTGACAGTATAACGTTAACCTCCGCAGAAAACTCCTCATTCAGGAAAAGACCGGATTTCATGCTCCTGTATCCGAGGACTGCCGTGATACTATCCTTTCCTATTCCGGTCCGTCGAAGAGCCCTTGCAAGCTGGAGAAGCGGTGGAGCGCCGATTCCTCCGCCGGTAAGGATGATTTGCTTTTTATCCTGAGCCGCATCAAGAGGAAAGCCCGTGCCGATAGGACCGAGGAGGTCAAAGCTGTCTCCGCTCTTCGCCTCGGAAAGCTCCTTTGTTCCGTAGCCCACAGCACGGTAGACCAGGCGGATCGTACCTTTCTCACGGTCGGCTTAGCATATGCTTATGGGTCTCCTAAGGAGTCTGGAATCGGATTTCGTACCCACCATGACGAATTGTCCGGGATACGCCGGTTCTGCTATGCGGCTGTCAAAAACGGTACTGAAAACCTGGTCTGCCAGTCTTTCGGATTTAATGATCCTTGCTTTTTCATTTATCATGCTTCGGTTTTGGTAACATCATTGACCGAGTTTGCCCACTCGTCAAATTTCTTGTGTACAGCATCATAGGTCTGCTTGCTGATATCGGGAAGATCCTTTCCCCATTCGCCGGTAGCCTGTTTATAGCCCTTGTCAAAAGCGTCCAGGAGCTCCTTTGCCTTTGTGGGGTCATCCCCGGAAAGAGCCTTTGCAAAATCCAGGATCCTGTCGGAGGTCTGTTTAACGCCCCAGTATCCGTCCTCTGAAATATCCTCCTGGGCTTTCTTTCTGGCAAGCTCATCCACGGTATATTCACCGCTTGCGAGATACTTCCAGATGGAATCATCACCGGTCGCCATTGAATAAGCCTTGCCCTGACCGGTCATCATCTTCTCGACGATGCCCCGGAGGCTCTGCATATGCTCCTCCTGATCGGCCTTAAGCTTGGCAATAAGCTCTGTATTGGGAGCCTTTCCTGCAGGCCGGGCTCCTATCCCGGAATCTGCGGACTTCTCAAAAACCGCTCCGGCCTCTTCTGTCTTTGTTTCTTCCGGGGCACTTGCTTTGGTATTGACCGCAGTTGCCGGATAATCCTGATAAATCCTGTTTACATCCGTACTTCCAAGTCCTGTAACGCTCATTTCATCCTCTCATTTCCGGAAGCCACCCTAAGGCAGACCCCCTGTACATCCCTGTCTGTAGTTGCTTTGTGCTTTGATATCCGTATCAAAAAATGAGATACCGACAAAACGGGATAATCCCGCTGTCACACATGATATCGGTCATTTTTCCCTGTCTCCACAGAGGAGAACCGGTATAGGCCGGGATTGTACTCAATTTTGAACAAAATCCTCCAAAGGAGAGAGGTCAATCCCGGAGGCAGCCTTCAGCACATTAAGCAGAGCGGCCGCCATTACCTTGTTACCGCCTTTAGTTTCACTTTCAAGGTTCAGGGGCATAATGGGCTCATGTAATGACTTTCTGAGCAGGAACCAGCCTGATCCGTGGGCTTCGTCCGTATTTATCCTGACACCTTCATAGTTTTCCTTTTCGAGGCTCCACCCCTCAGTGCTTCCGGCACTTTCGGAAAGAAGCGAAAGCACCCGGTCGCCGTTCTCCTGAACATCCTTTGCTGTAACGGGAAATCTGATCTCTGCGCTTTCCAGAGGCTCCTTTAGTCCGGCTATCATATCGTTAATGTTTTTACCCTTCCCAAGCTCGATCAGAAGCTTCACCATAAGATAAGCTCCGTCATCCAGGAAGTAATTCTCCTTGAGCGCCCCATGGCCGCTGGTCTCTATGGCGAGGTGGCTCTCCGTTCCTTCATTATTAAGTCTGACAGACTCGTTTATCACATTCCTGTAGCCGCGCTTGAAACGCCTGTGAATACCGCCCTTTTCGCGGATAAAGGCTGAAAGGCCGTCACTGGTAATGGAGTCGGTGACGATGGTGGTTCCGGGATGCTCATTAATGACAATGGCGGAAAGCACGGCGATAAGATCATTTCTTGTAAGCGCACGCCCGTCGGGAAGAACGGCTCCGGCCCTGTCAACGTCTGTATCAAAGATTATGCCGAGATCGGCCCCGGCACCTATGGTTGCCTCCCGAATAGCCTCTGCCGCCTCCTTATTCTCGGGATTCGGTATATGGTTCGGGAACCTGCCGTCAGGCTCAAGGTACCGGCTGCCTTCCGTATCCGCGCCAAGCTCCTTTAATACCTTGTCAGCAAAAAAGCCGCCTGCGCCGTTCCCCGCGTCAACTATGATGCGGAGACCCTTAAGGGGATGGTCGTGATCGGCGGCATTTACGCCTGATCGGATCTTTTCCTTAAGGTACTCGCAGTATGAGTCCATAAAATCCGTCTTTTCCGGAACTGTCCCGGTTCTTTCTATCCGTCTTCCGGGCGCGGCTTCCGTGAGAGAGACAATATCCTCCTTTTCGAGGCCGCCCTTCGGTGAAAAGAATTTCATTCCGTTTCTGTGATAAGGGAGATGGCTTGCGGTTATCATTATGCTTCCGTCGAAGGGACTGTCGCCGAGTACCGTGGACATAAAGCACGCAGGCGTACTGGCAAGTCCGAGATCAAAGGGAAGCGCTCCCTCCGACGCTATGCCGTCAAATACAGACTTCTGAAGCTCCGGCCCGGTGAGCCGGGAGTCCCTGCCAACCGCTATCCTTAAAGGCCGTCTGTCTGTCCGCTCCCCAAGCCAGGCTGCAAAGGCCGCAGCCAGATGTGACACGGCCTCGGGAGTCAGGTTTACAGCCTCGTTCCACTCGTTTTCCATGGCAATGCCCCTGATATCACTGCCGTTACGTAGTTTTGCATAGTCTTCGATAGTCATTGCTTTTCCTTTCAGATTAAATCCTTATGTTCCGTCAGCTTCTTCTGGATTATACCCTTCACCTTTTGTGCCAGTGCCCTTTTCTCGTCCTTTGGAAGCTCCCTTGTAAATATCGGATCACAGTACTCTATCACGATGTGGGTAGCCCTGATCCGCGGGAAATGGGCTTCCAGTATCTCATGGGTATTTGATATGGCAACGGGAACAACGGGACAGCCGCTTTTTTCCGCGATCTTTAAGCTCCCCTCATGAAAAGGGAGGAGAGAGCCCTCTTCCCCGTCGTTTCTGGTTCCCTCCGGGAAGATAAAGTAGGAGATCTGCTCTTCCTTTAGCCTTTTTATGCAGGACATGATGACCTCAAGCCCCTGACGGATATCCTTTCTGTCCAGAAATTCGCAGCGGATATTTGCCATCCACCAACTAAGGAGCGGCACCTTCTTTAATTCCTTTTTTGCGATATAGCCCGTGGGACGGAATACCCTCGAGCCGGTTGCCACTATGTCAAAATAGCTTCTGTGGTTTCCCACATAAAGGACGGGCTCATCCCTCGGTATCTTTTCCTCTCCGATAAGAATGAGCTTTGTTCCCGCCAGAATCAGAAGCACCGTGAAAGCAAACCTGATAAGATACATGGATGCCATATCCTTGGCATGCCGGTCAAAAAGACCGATAAGGAAAAAGACAAAGCCCACAGGGATCGCAAGTATCAAAAACAGCACCACAAAGGTGATACAGAGCAGAATTCTTATCATCAGTATGCCTTTCTTCCACCTGCTATGGTGTGTATTATCCTTCCGGGAAGGGTTCTCCCCTTAAAAGGGGAATTGTCGGATCTGCTTCTGAAGCTTTCATAAGCCGTACTCTCCTCCGTACCGAAGATCACTATGTCCGCAGAAGCGCCCTCTTTCAGATGACCGGCGTCCAGACCGTAGACGGCGGCAGGATTTACGCTCATAAGCATAATAAGCTTTTTCAGGTCTATGTATCCCGGCAGGACAAGGTTCTTTAGTCCCAGGGAAAAAGCGGTTTCAAGTCCGATGATCCCGCTCATACAGTTTTTTAATTCCTTGCTCTTATCGGCCTTT
>CADCQV010000344.1 GCA_902803625.1 uncultured Lachnospiraceae bacterium | reverse complement strand
CTTATCAAAGTTAGTACTGTAGAAAAGCCGGTCAAGGCAGGCTATCAGGGTGGCATTTGCCGACGCATAGTATACCGGCGATGCAACGATCAACCCATCCGCAGCTTCGAACTTTGGTGCAATCTCATTTACCACATCATCAAATACGCATTTCCCGGTCCCTGAGCAGCTCCCACAGGCTATGCAGCCTCTGATGTCCTTGTTCCCGATCTGTATGGCTTCAGTTTCCACTCCCTCCTCCGAGAATGTTTTGATCAGCTCATTAACCGCTATCGTAGTATTCCCGTCCACTCTCGGACTACCGTTTAGTATTAATACCTTCATGCGATCCTCCTCTTCACATATCCTCCGGCTTCTTTCCTATCAGCCTTATAATGTCCTCTTCAGATGCATCCGGATATAGTTCCTTTAATCTTGTCAATGATCGTCTCTCTTACTGCCTGATCTTCACTTCCACCTTAACCGGCTCCTTCACATTATCCTTAAATACCTCTGCATCCTCCGGGGATCCCACAGCAGATCCATAGTGCGTAGGGATCGCTTCATCCGGTCTTATATCGTTAATTAGCCCGGCAGCCTGCCTTGCATTCATGGTAAAGGTACCACCTATGGGAACAAGGGCGATATCGCACTTGACAGCTTTAGCTTCCTTTGTGGCATCGGTATCCCCGGCAATATAGATACGCTTATCGTCAAGGCGGAGAATATATCCTACCCACTCCGCACTCTTCGGGTGGTAATTCTTCAAGGTGTTGTAGGCGGCAACAGTATCAAATTCAAGACCGTCAACCTCATAGAACATCCCGGGCTTTACCGTCACTATGCGCCGCATCTGCCCGGATACATCTCCTATCTTATCCTGCATACTTTCGGGAATTACAAGAACCGTATTATCACCTACCACCTTTTCGATGTCCTCCGGTGAGTAGTGATCATAGTGCTCATGCGTAATAAAGAGGTAATCCGCATCATTAGGCGCTTCATTCATCTGGAACGGATCAATGTATATCGTGCCCTTCCTGTCTCTGATCCTTATGCTGTTCTGGGTAAATACTTCGATGTTTTCAGTCATGGCTGTACTCTCCTCTTCTTGATCCTTGTTATCATCACCACTTTTAAGGGAAATGCTTATCTCACAGTAATCTCTCCCGCTGCCGTTTGAAAGCCGGATATCGTATTCTTCGTCAATGAACTCTGCCCACATAACAGCTCCACCATTAGCTTCGACATAGGGCTCTTCACCTTCTGACACAGGATCCCCGAAAAGCTTTTGTAGTTCCTCCCTGCACTTTTCAAATCCGGTCTCCTTTACATGGATCCACAATGAATCTATCAATCCGATGATCTCATTGGGATCATTCTCGAAATATATGATCCCGTAATCCTTTGATCCGAATATATATCCGTCAGTATAGGTCTGGGAAAGCCCATAAGTTTCTTTCTTTATCACATCATCCGGGATACCTGCCTCTTCTGCAGTTTTCCCGAGAAAATACCTGCATTCCAGGATATCATCGATCACTATGCCGTCTTTACTGTCGTTTACAGGAAGCATTCCTCCTCCATAATCCTTCGTCGGCTCAGCAGATACTGTTTCCTCCGCCTCTTCCGCTATCTTGCTTTCCTCTACAACCAGTGCTTTAGATGTACTGCTGCAAGCACCTATAAAAAGAGCAGAAACAATGGCTGCCATTATCAATTTGATTTTCATAATTCCCTGACCCCTGATCATTCAGGATAATACCGCCTTACCTTTTCGATTTCCTCCCCGAATTTCTTTACCACGTTTTTCGGACCTGTGATCCTTACCATATCCCCAAGCGCAAAGATCCATCCGAGGAACTGGTCGCTCATGGCTACATCCACATTTATCTCCGACCAGCCTTTTTTCTTTGCCGGACGGATGGTGATATCCTTTCCGAAGCGGTCTATCATGACACCAACCATAATGTTGTCAAATTCCAGCTTTACCTTTGTCTTTTCGCCGCCGAACATCCCGAAGCTCATCTTGGCATAATCAGCAATGTTAAAATCCCTAAATTCTTCCCGGCCTTCACGCCTCATCTTCAGGATCCGGATGCCCTTCATCTTATCCACGCGGTAATGTTTTATCTTCCCGGCTTCTGCATCGTAAGCGATCATATAGTAGTTCTCATCGTCCCAGGTCAGAGCCCAGGGGCTTACCACATACTGTCCCTCTTTACGGGGTTCCATCTTCTTCTCGATATTCCAGCGCATATAATTGAAGGATATCTGCTTATTTTCGGCTATGGCTTTATGAAGATCATCCACAATATAGTAGATGCTCTCATTCATGGTCTTCACGCGGCCCTGACCCACCACCTGTCTTTTCAGCTGAGATGCTTCATAGTCACTGGCCATTCCGGTGAGCTTTTTGATAAGCTCATTGGATTTTTTCTCCG
>CADCQV010000343.1 GCA_902803625.1 uncultured Lachnospiraceae bacterium | reverse complement strand
TTTGGAAATAATCCTAAGTGCCCTGCCTCCGTAATCAAAATCTGAAAGCACCGTCCCCGGGACCAGCTCTGCCACCGGCCTTACCTTTACGACTCCAATCTCACTCAGTACGCCAAGCAGAGTATCTCCTCCCATTATCATCAGTGTGCCGGAAAAGCCCCGATCCAATATGTTTTTCATCATATGTCCAAAGGACCTTGTGACCCTGCTCCTCATTTCCTCCACGGAAATCCTGTTTTCCCTTATATAACCGGCTGTGGCATCAGACCCGGGCGGGTCATTACCGTCAATCACCAGAAATTCCCTCTCCATGCTTTTAAGTGCCAGCTCCTCAAGCTCCTTCCTTCCCCGGACACCCTGCCAGTGATTTACGGCTATCTTCTGCTCCGGGGAAAGGTAAATTCGCTCAAACCCATGCTCTTCGGCATAATCAAGCTGGCTTTTCGTAACCGGATTTAAGCTGCCGCAAACTACCAATAGTCCTTTTTCCAGTCCTGACAGTGCTTCATTCTTCCTGCCCTTAAGCTTCAGCACGGACGGAAGGGCAGAGGCAAAGCCCGCACATCCCGCCATGGCTCTGAGCTTGTTTTCTTTACTCAGATTCTCTGCGAGCTTCTTTACATCAGATGCTGAAACAGCGTCATAAATTGCAACAAAGCCTCTCTTCTCCCTGTCGGAGCTTTTGCCAATCGGGATGCAGCAGGTGGCTACATCGCTCTGCTCATGTATGATATCCGCAACCGCCTGATGCTTAACAGGCTCGAATGGGTCCTGTCCAAAAACGCTTTCATTCACCGGCACAGAATCTATATACTGTATCCCGTTTACCGTGGTGCGTTTCATATCCGGGAATGCAGGAACGAAGGAAAGCTCCTTTTCCCCTGTTTCCTTTAAGACTGCCCAAAGCTCGGCTCCTATATTCCCCCTCAGTGCGGAATCAGTTTTCTTGTATATGTACGGAACTCCTGCGCCGCAGGCTCTTTTTACTATTTTTAATATGATGTCTCCGGCTTCTTCCGCCTTTACATGCCTGGTCTCTGAATCCAGAACCAGCACGCTGCCCTCCTCAGTTTCGGAAAAATCGTATTCTATGTCTGTCGTAACATTTACGTCTATACTTTGCTTTGAAAACTTGACTCCTGTATCAAGTGCGCCGGTAAAATCATCGGCGATAACAAGCAGCTCCATCATTTATCTGTATCTCCTCCGCTGTCTTCAAAGCGGTCTCCGTCTTTTCATTTTTGAACAGATATAGGTACCCCCTCATTGATCTGTCTTAATTTTATCTTATAATGAAATATCCGGCTCGAACATATTTCTCATATTGATATAATATCGTCAAAATACATTAACTCAATATATTTTTACATCCATTTTTGTTTAATTTTGCAACATATTGGCGCTGCAATATGCAGCCATACCGTCAAAATGCACGGTACTTTGACAGTTGAATAATCATTGAATCGCTTGGAAACCGCCACATGGCGGCTTTTTTTATGTCAAGAGGAGGTTGACATTTTGTTGTATATGCTGTATATAGGCAATCAATTCGATACTACATAGAGATAAGGAGGACGTCCCCCATGAAACTCTTCTATGACAAAAAAGCAAGGATCCAACCTATTATGCCCAGCAAGGAATCCGTAACGGGAAAAAGACCACCACGAGAAACGTTAGAAATTTCGGAAAGCACTCTGAACTGCTGAAGATTACTGACGACCCGCTCGCCTATGTTAACGAAAAGATCAAAAAAATGAATGAAGAGTACCGTGTGGGACGGGTTGAATATGAGTTCAAGGCTGACTTCAACAAGAAGGTCACCCCTTTGCGCAGCGAAAAGTCCTCCGCCACCTTCACAAATACCGGATATTTTTACCTACAGAACATCATGAAGGATCTAAAGCTTAAGCAATTCTTTACTGACGTTACTTCAGACAGAAAAATAAAATTTGATTGCTACGATATCTGCCGTTTTCTCACGTATGCCAGGATACTTGATCCCAAATCAAAGCTTGGCACCTGGGACCGTCTGGATGCGTACTACGAAAAGCCGGATTTCGAGTACCATCATATCCTGCGTTTCATAGACGTACTGGAAGAGAATTACGATTCCTATCTTTCCTGGCTTTACAAAAAGAGCAATAATGCCGTTAAACGTGATCTATAAGTGCTTTATTATGACTGCACCAACTTCTACTTTGAATGCGAGCGAGAGGACGACATCGTTGTCGACGAGGTGACAGGAGAAATCATGCAAGGACTGAGAAAGTATGGAGTCAGCAAGGAGCACAGGCCAAACCCCATCGTGGAAATGGGGTTGTTCATGGATAAGAGAGGCATCCCCATAAGCAAGTGCCTTCATCCGGGAAACACAAGCGAACAGGTTACTGCCGTTCCGCTTGAAAAAGAAATCACAAAAATGCTTGGAGATGCAAAATTCATATACTGTGCCGACGCTGGCCTGGGATCCTACAACATAAGGAAATTCAACAGTATGGGAGGAAAGGCGTTCATAGTTACCCAGTCTATAAAGAAACTGTCAGATACTCTTAAACAGGCTGTTTTTAGTGATACCGATTATAAGCTTCTCCACAACGATGAGTCCGTTACGATAGCGAAGATGAAAACTTTTGACCGATTTGACGAAGATAATAAATCCCTTTATAACGGCTTTGCCTACAAATCCTTCACAGCCGACCAAACGTATGAACTTGGACTATACGAGGATAAGGTTCTGAAGAATGGTAAAATAAAAAAGGTGAAAGTGAAGGCTCTCCTTCCTCAGCGCATCATTGTCACTTTCTCACGCAAGATGATGGAATACCAGCGAACTATAAGGGCGCGGAAGGTAGAACGTGCCAGAAACCTACTAAAGATCAATGACCCGGAAGAAATAAAAAAGGGACCGAATGATGTACGGCGTTTCATGAAACGCATATCAAAAACTGAATCCGGTGAAGAAGCGACCGTAATCTACGAAATTGATGAAGACAAGATTGCGGAGGAAATGGATGTAATTGATGATTTCCTGTTTACGGAGCTGGTGACAGACGAGAAAAAAGGTCTCGAAGTATGCAGGATCATCTTAAGCCGGGTATTAAAGAGGGAAGTCGGAGAAATAAGCTATGAAGCCCAGAAGCTTGTCCCCGGTGTATCAGAGAGTTCGCATGGTATAAGGCTTGATGTTTATATCAGGGAAGAAAGGGAACCTTCTGAAGATAACAGAACCGACATCAATGTGTATGACATAGAGCCTGATAACAGGAGTGCAAAAAAGAAATGGCTTCCGAGAAGAAGCAGATATTACGGCAGCCTCATAGATTCGAAGCTTCTTAAGAGCAATGTCAATTATGATAAGCTGCCGGATCTTGTTACGATATTCATACTGTCATATGATCCTTTCGGAGCCGGAGACATGTATTATGAAGCAGGGACCTTGCTAAAGACACACCCGGAGATACCGTATAATGACGGAATACGAAGGATATATCTATATGTAAGAGGAAAACTTCCGGAGAATGCCGGTGAGGATGACAGAAAGCTTCAGGATTTGCTGAAATACATAGGAAAAAGCACGTCAGATAATGTTGTAGACGAAAAGATAGAAACACTTGACAATATTGTAAAGGAAACAAAAGCTGACCAAAATGTGGGGGTAAGGTATATGAAGAGCTGGGAATGGGAACGAGAACTCCGCGAGGAGGGACGCGAAGAAGGACGCGAAGAGGGACGAATGGAAGAACGGGAGAATACAGAGGCAGAACGTAAACGCGCGGATAATGCTGAAAAAGAACAGGCTAAAGCTGAGGCAAGAGCAGAACGGGCTGAGACTGAGCTTGCAAAGTACAAAGCTAAATTTGGGGAAATGGCATAACAACCAATATAAGTCAAATAGAACCGTCCCAATGGCGTTTAGTTAGTGTCATTCTGAGCGAAGCGAAGAATCTTCTATAACCGGTCGGAAAGATCCTTACTGTTGCTTCGCAACCCCTCGCCGGGGC
>CADCQV010000342.1 GCA_902803625.1 uncultured Lachnospiraceae bacterium | reverse complement strand
GCGCGTCAATACGTGCCCGTGAAATGTCCACTGGACATTTCACCTTTCGGCTCATCGTGCGAAGCACGATTTAATTAGCCGAATGCGCAGTATCTATTCAGAATCCGAAGGGTTCTGAATAGATACAAGACTGCTCTAAAAGCAAACATGTATCGACTACAGGCAAACAGAAAGGCAATTTGCCTGTCTGACATAAAAGCAACAGATATACAAGGAGGACGAATATGCCGTTTATATTTAATTTTCAAAATTGGAACACAAAGCTCACGCCTGAGCAGAGGGATCAAGCCAATTTAATTAAGCAGAAATATGACGGAAAGATCGTTCAGAACAGGGAGGATCTTATTAAATTCCGGAATGACTTAAGCAATGATCTTACCGCGCTCACGGGAAAGGGATTATATAAGACGAATTGTAAATATGGTTCCCACCTTTTATTCCAGGTAACCGGAATAGCGAATATCCTGGCTGCCAGTGCTCCTACTCCGTTAGAAAGAAGCAACTGGGAAAATATAGTTGAAGATATAACTAATGCGTTCATTACGGGTTCCAGTGATCTCGAGGCTGCCAAAAATAATTCCGCCCTGCAGTCCCAGATATTAACGGACGTAAAAGGGACCGATGAGGCCGATTTTTATCCTGAAGAGACCGAACAAAAGATAGATGAGCTCATAACAAAGATTAATGCTGTGGCAAGGGAAGAATTACAGAAAATACCCTTAAATATCGGAGAAAACAATAATGACGCTTTCAGGCGTGACTCCCTTGAAATGCTGGTCGGGTTGACTGAGTGTGCCCTGAAAGGAAATGTTCAGGATGAGTATTCAAAGACTGATGATTATATGCTGTTTAAAGGCAGTTGTGTGTTTATTCCCGGCATGGGCAAATACGGCGTAAGCCTTAAGCCGGATTCAGCACCCTATGTAAGCGATTATTCCCGTTTTCAACATCTGGTGCCCTTACAGACTCCGGGTATTAAAGGGATACGTCTTGTGAACGGAAATAATGAATATCGCAGTAAGGGGGCAAAAGCCACAAAGGATGATGAACTGAATATCAGGGAACAGATCCTTATTGAAGGAAATGACGGGCTTTATGCGATAGAAAAGATCCGGAAGAATATGACAAATGAAAGGGTGAAGAGCTCTTTTCCAAAAGAAATTGATGGGGCTTACAAAGATTCTGTCGGTGACAGGGGTGAGCTTGGAAAATGGGAAGCCTTGCAGAGAGCAAGAAGGGAGCTTATCGTAAACGGATGGTCTATGCCAGATATTACTGCGATAAGCAGGCTTGCTTCCCTGATCAATATTGCGGACAAGATAAAAAACGATCTCACGGATGAAGAAAATGAAGCCTTAAAGAATTTATCGAATAAAATAGATTCTGTCGTACATTCCTCTCCGGGAACCGAAGAAAAACGATTAGAGCTGATCAACTCTCTTATAGAGGAGCTAAACAAGCTTCCTGAAACGACAAAGAATCGTTTAAGCACATTTACCGGGATGGCGGAGGATTTAAGAAGAGCTGCAGAGCACCGGCTTACCGCAGCTGAGAAAGAGATCCTTGCAGATCCTTCTGAGCTAAAAAAGATTGCGGATGCACATCCGGTAAAAGAATATACCGATGCCGAGCAGCAACAGGATCTTGAGTGGCTTGATAATATCGAAGCAAAGGATAAGGAGCTTAATGATATTTTCAAGAAGGATCCCTATGCCCATGACAGGATACGTGATCTTCAGGATCTGACAAAGGAGAATCCCGGTCTTATCGCCCGGGGCGTAAAGAGGGTTCTTGGACAGCAGGCCTGGGATTCATTTAAGGCATTACCGGGCAGGGAAAGTGATGAACTGAAGGCAATAGACATCCTGACCCATAATGATTCTCCCTATAATGTTTCAAACAATCATAATACCCTGATCGATCTGGAAAAGGCCGTTAAGGAAATGACCATTGAAATACCCAAGAAAAACGCTTCCTGTTTGGGACGTAAAGAATTTACGTCCATAATCAGCCAGCTTTCCAATGCCGTCCCGTCTATCTCTCCCGGCTATGATGCACATAAAAAAACGACCGAGATTTCTGTTCTTGTAGGTGAAAAAAACATATTTGACAGGCAGAATGAGTATATTGAGCGCTTAAATAAGGTGCTGGATTCTCCGGGAAATCTTACCAATTCCCAGCAGAGAGATGAGATCGGTCATTGTCTCTTTGAGATTCTGGGACCTCTTTCCTCAGAAGCCAGTATTTTTGAAGAGGATACCGACGGCCTGTTCAATAAGGAAAATCTCAGTCCCGAGGAAAAAAACGAGATAGAAAATAAATATATTTCCCCTTTCGGCATTACAACAGGAGGGCTTATGAGCACAGCCTTTACCGAAAAGATCATGCCGATACTAAAGCTTGCCGACAAGGCTCTTGACCGGGCAGAATCCTTAATGAAAGAGGATGGACACATCGTTACGGCAACGAATTTAAAGCCGATCCAGTCTACAATAAAAGGTGTCTTGAAAGGCACTGCGACTATGAAGATCCATGCAATGGAGCCTTTGATCAGAATCCCCTACGCCAACTTTAATTCTCCTTCTGCCCTTCATATTGACAGGGAGAAGACACCTCTGATCCCCGGAAAGACAAGAATATTCTCAACCGAGGAGATAGAGGAAAAAGCTGAGTAATTCCCGATCCACAAGGTCATAAATGCGGAATTTGAGCTTAAAGAAATATGGGGAGAATACCTTGCGGAACGTGAAAAAGGACCGGTCAGCCCTGATAAAGAGAGAGAATACTGGAACCGGATCGATAATTGCTATAGTACCATGGAGACGATCGTCAACGATCTCGTAGCAAAGCAGGAAGCCGACCCCACCTTTGCAGACAATAATATGCGGAATATGGTCGGACAATCTACTCCCTTAAAATCGTTTAATGATGTTATAACCGATCCCAGGGCTATGAAGAACGATCTGGTACATTTAAAGGGAAGAAGGGAAGCGGTCAATAACGGCTGGCCCTTAAGTGAGCTTGGAATGTACAGCCACCTGGAAACCCTGGCAAGAAAAATAGACGGGAATATTAATGCCCTGGAGGCCGGAGGAAATGAGACCCGGGAATATACCGCGCATCTGAAGGAATTCAGGAAAATCTTAAATGACAGGATACTGAATAAACCTTATGAAAAAGATCCGGAAATACGAGCGGACCTGTATGCGGATATGGCCCAAAGGATACACAGTCTCTCTGAAGAGAGACAGAATCTTTTAGGATCAGGTTCTTTGTCTTTGGAATTAAAAAACGCAGTAGACAGATCCATTGGTGGTGTCAATAATGTCAACTCCAATACGGAAGACGGGGGCATGCCCTATGAGTATGAGCTAAAACTCTTTGAGAAGGAACTCCGTGTTGAAAATGCAATGCGGAAGCTTGATGAGTTGAAGGCTGTTGCAGACCCCATAGTTTATTATGATTATAAGAATTTTATAAACAAAAATCCGGCTCCAAAGCAGGACTACAAGATTGTGGACACCTCCTTTGTGGAGAAAACGGATATCTACCTGAGCGGCATAATGGGAGACCTTAACCGTGAATTGGAAGCAGTAAAAGCAGGTAAGGAGACTACCCTTGAATCCAAGACCGGGATCAGCCACGATAACGCCGTAGACAGGATATGGAATATGCTGAATGCTTCAGACTCCCTCTTCCACGTTGATTCAAAGCAGTATAAAGCGGTTAAGGCAGGCTTACAGAAGCTTCATAATAAAACCATCACTGCTGATGAAAGGGAGAAGCTTACAAATGATGTGAAGACTTATCTTACGGATCCAAAGTATGACCGTATAAATAAGCATTCGAAAAATGATTTCGATAATACCCGCTTTAATCTGATGTTCACACTCGCTAATGAGCTTGATCCCACCTGGGCCAAAAAGAATTTTACGGACTTGAACATTGCCGCCCTCCATGGAAACAAAGCAGCGAATACCTCCTTCCATAATGTCCATGAGTTTACCAATTTTCTGCACCGTCAGATGGCAGACGGCGGTTTCTTAAACAATGCAGGTCCTATTGCTTCACAGCACTGGTATTTAAGACCGGACAGCTACGGTCAGAAGGGTCTGGTAGAGGAGGTGCTCCGTATAAGGGGCGATGCCTCGATATCGGAGCTGGACAAACTGAAGGCTGAAAAGGATAATCTCTGCAAGCTTTCCGGAGATACGCCGAATATAACTGAAGACAAAAAATTCAAGTCAGAATTTCCGTCTCTTGAAACCTACAGGCAGGAGATCGCAAAGCTCTCAAATGAGAGTGTTAATAAGGATGATAATTATCTCATCACTAATAAAGACCGGCTTGTTCCCTTCAGAAGCGAAGCGATAAAGGAGATAAAGGCTTTTCTTAACGATACACAAAAACGGGATAATCCTCTTTATGACAAGGCAGCTCTCGCATACGGGGTTATGGATCCAAGGGGAGCTCATGAGTATATTGTCGAGCTTAATAACCGGAAGGTGAAGGCAAAGAACGCGCCGGAGCAAGAAAATGCTATGGGTCAGGCACCTACGTCAACGTCGGGAAAAAAGATAAAGCCTGTAAATCTTGTGGAGCTTGAAAAGCAGCAGGGAATTGATCTCCTTGGCCGGAAGAGCCTGAGTAAAAAGAAGATGGAATCCCAGGAGAGAGCTATCAACAGGAATCCGATACAAAGCATGAATCCTTGATGAGTCAAGGGAGTCAACGGGGACGGTTCTAATGACGTTAAGTTAAGCATTTTGTCATCCTGAGCGCCAGCGAAGGATCTTTCCGACCGGTTATAGAAGATTCTTCGCTTCGCTCAG
>CADCQV010000341.1 GCA_902803625.1 uncultured Lachnospiraceae bacterium | reverse complement strand
GAACTTTGCGGATCGGTATTAAAGATCCTTGACGGGATTTATGATTATATAGGCGAATACTACGGTATTTCTCCGGATCCGGAGGATGGTATTCTGGGACACAGAGAAACATGGAACAGAAGCCATTTCGGAAAAAATGCCGTTGAATCGTATCTCAATAATACATACAGACTGCAGCCACTGATAGATCCGGATTTGTATCGCATCATTCCCGATATCGGCGGATCGGATGATAAAAATCTTTTACTGGCGTTGATATTTGTCCGCTTCTGTCCAAAACTGCTCGAATACGAATTTCAGGGTGGAAGAAAGCTGGATAAGGATACGATCGAACAGGCAAAAAGGATCTCGGATAAAAGCAGGTTTGTGCCGCGGTCAGGCAAAGAATGTCATTTCAGCATATCCACCGAAGATCATAAGCTTGAGGAACAGATCCGGGACAGGGGAAGAAAGGAAGGCGTGAAGGATCTGGTAAAGAGAAGACTGTTTCGGGTGTTCGAATCGGATGGAATGGTAAAACAGATTTTTTGCAGTCGTTTTTCTGAAGAGATCTACAGGTATGCCAGATTTTTTCTGGAAACGGACGATTATGTTCCGCTGAGGATGTTCTCCGGTATCCTGGCGGTAGTATGGGCAATAAAACAGGAAGAGTACAGTTTGCTTTCTGCAGACAGATCTTTGTCAAACAGACTGACCTTGCTGGGAAAGGAAAAAAACCTCAGAGGAGGAGGACTTAGAGAGTATGGATTTCCCTACAGCCGGATAAGGAAAGGATCAAATATTGTTCTATACGGTGCCGGAGTCGAGGGATCGATTTATAAAAAACAGATTGATCTTTCCGGTTATTGCAGGATATCGCATTGGGTAGACAGAAGAAATATGGAAATAGGAAACGGTACTGAGGATATAGATGTCATTTCTGACGGTGATTTTGACTATGTGGTCATTGCCATCAGAAATGAAAATATCAGGAATGAGGTAGCGGAAGATCTCATCAGGCTTGGCGTGGATAAAGGAAAGATAATCAGGTGAAAGGAGATTTCGAGTGAAGGTAGTAGTTTTTGGAGCAGGAAAAATAGGGACGGAGTATTATCTGAGACATGTAAAAACTTATCGTCCGGAGATCGAGATCGTCTGCTTTGCCGATAACAACAAGGCAGGACAGTTTATAACCGGCAAAGGCATATACAGGATCATTTCCGCCAAAGAGATCAAAGAGGTGGAATACGATTCAATAGTGATCGCCATGTCAGAAAGTAATGGCTCCCATAAAGTATATGAGCAGTTGATAAATGATGGTATTCCGAAAGAGAAGCTCATCCTTTTGACCGAAAACGATGAGCTGTGGGTGGAAATACTGGCCGGAAGGATTCTGTATGATGAGTCACATCCAAGAGTGAGATGGCTGAGAAATTTTGCGCTATATCTGGAAGAACAGGGGATCGGGGGAGCTGTTTCCGAATGTGGAGTCAATCAGGGAGATTTTGCGTATTATATTAATCTGTACTTCCGGACCAGAAAGCTGTATCTGTTTGATACTTTTGAAGGTTTTACAAGGAAAGATGTGGAAGCAGAGCGTGATCTGGGAGATAATATGTTCCTGGACGGCATGTTTAACAAGGTTGGAATGTTCAGCGATACATCAGTTGAAATCGTAATGAAGAAATTGCTGTATCCGGATAAGGTAGTGATCAGAAAGGGGAGATTTCCGGAAACCGCAGAGGAGATTGAGGATAGATTTGCATTTGTAAATCTGGATATGGATCTGTATCTTCCTACACTGGAGGGACTTAAATTTTTTTATCCAAGGATGAACAAGGGAGGGGTTATTCTGTGCCATGATTTCTTTCGCTATGACCTTCCCGGTGTGAAAAAAGCTGTTTCGGAATTTGAATCCCTGGAGGGTAGTCTAAACATGGTCCCCATCGGAGATTTCTGCAGCATAGCTATTATTAGGTAGTATTGAAGCAGCATATAATAAACGTAAAAAAAGAAGCGCGTAGGCCACTTTAGTCACAATGACTGTACGGTAGAAAACCGCCTCTTTTCTTACGGTGTAAAGTCATTGTTTATGTGTGTCAAGTGTTTTGTTTTTATTGATATGGAGAGAAACCTGAAATAATGATGAAAGAGGTGGATGAGTTTTGAGAAGGGCTCTTCCGGGAAGAAAAAAACTGGAAGGATTGATATAGGAAGCAGATGAAGCTTTTGATATACGGAGCCCAGGGCTATGCCCTTGGCGCTTATGAAGCTGTCAAAACTTTGTAGCCTGAATACGAGATCCCCTTCTTTATGGTTTCTTCGGTGGAAGGAAATGCACCGGTTCTCGGAGGGATCCCGGTGAGGGATTTTTCATCAGTCCTTGGGGAGATTCCCCCTGAGGAAAGGAAGGATATAAAGGTCCTGATCGCAACTCCGGAAAATGTCCAGGATGAGATAGAAGAACTTCTTGTCTCCAACGGCTTTCAGGATAATAAAAGACTGGATTCGACCCTGTGGACAGATCTGATGGAAGGATTTCATGAAGGAAACGGAGTGTTTCGGTCATTGAGACTGCTGCCGGCCGGAGACGATCTGCCTGAGGTCTGCGTGTATATGGCCGGATCTCATAAGGACAGACCATTGAAAAACAGCGTATTGCTGCCCGAATATGTTCATACCCTTCAGGTGGGAAAAGCCTGCTGTGAAAAGAAGATTGCAGAGCTTTCCGATGATACCGGGGAAAATATCTCGAAAAAAAACGGCAATTACAGTGAACTGACAGGGCTTTACTGGATATGGAAAAACAGGCTCTGCTCCCGGGAAATGTGTGAGGGAGAGGGGCCTTTTTATTTCGGACTTTGGCAGTACAGGAGGGTGTTTGAACTTTCGCCGGATGATCTTTCAAGGCTGGCCGCAAACGATGTTGATGTGGTGCTGCCCTATCCCATGCCGTATGAACCGGATATAAATGCACATCATGAAAGGTATTTAAAAAGCGCCGACTGGGAGGCGCTTCTTTTGGCGCTTGAAAAACTGCAGCCGGAATATGCGGAGGTGTTCGGGGAAGTCCTGGGACAGCAGTATCTGTACAACTACAATGTGATCCTGGCAAAAAAGCAGGTGCTCAAAGACTATTGTGAATGGCTGTTTCCCATCCTTGAAATAACGGAGGAGCTGTCTTTTCCAAAGGGTTTTGAAAGATCTGACAGGTATATCGGATATATGGGGGAGACCCTTGAAACGCTGTATTTTATGAAAAACATGGACAGGCTGAAGATCGCCCATACAGGGTGCAGACTGCTTGTATAACAGAGGAGTTTTTATTATGGGAAATTTTGAACT
>CADCQV010000340.1 GCA_902803625.1 uncultured Lachnospiraceae bacterium | reverse complement strand
TCCAGCACAGCCGCCTTTACGGTAGTGGAACCTATATCTATACCAATGGAATATTTCATAAAACCTCTTTTCCAGCTTTCTTCCGGATATTTAATCAACAGGCTGGTGATGAAAGCAGCATCTCCGCAGCCCCGGATATCAGGATATCACCGGTCCCCGCAGGGATAAAGAAGGAATCGCCCTTTTTAAATCCCCTGTTTTCGCCGGAAGCTTCTATAGTACCCTGTCCGTCCGTAATAAGTAAATTCCTGAAGGTATTGTTATCAACCGTTATTTTAAGACCCTGGTCTCCCTCTCTTACCAAAAGATGCCATACCTTGAAATAGCAGCAGTCTGCAACAGTGTCCCCATCTCTCCTTCGGTTCTCCGGAGGGACTAATCTTGTCACGTCCAGAGCCTTATCAATATGAAGGGTTCTGGGCTTCCCATCGGCACCGACCCTTCCGAAATCATAGACCCTGTATGTCAGATTGGAATTCTGCTGCACCTCTGCAAGCACGGTTCCCTTTCCGATCGCGTGGAGGGTTCCCGGTTCGATAAAAAAGGTATCACCCTTTTTTACAGGGATCTTATTCAATACCTCAACAAGGGTATTGTCCTTTATCCTTCTCTCGAATTCTTCCTTCGTGATCTCTTTACTGAAGCCATAGTAAATATATGCATCGGGATCGGAATCCAGTACATACCAGAACTCCGTTTTTCCTATCTGCTTTTCATGCTCTAATGCATAATCGTCTCCGGGATGAACCTGGATAGAGAGATCCCTTTTCGCGTCAATCAGCTTCACAAGTATTGGAAAACCCTCATATCCTGAAGCCGTTTTTCCAAGGAGTTCCCTGCCCTGAGACTTTATATGGCTTTCAAGTGTCTGTCCCTTTTTCTTACCCTCATCTATATACGATAGTCCGTCAGGGTGACAGGATAAGACCCAGGCTTCCGCGGCGATCTCCTTATCCGTTTCAATCCCGTATTCTGTCTTTAACCTGACTCCGCCCCAGATATAATCCTTTACTGCAGGCTTGATCTTATAAATACTCAAATCCATAAACTCCTTATACCTCAAGTCATAATAAAGTAATCCCCGTATTTTTTCAAGTCGGTAAGCATTTTAAGTGCGGGGAGCCAGTGGGGGGGAGTCAACGGGGACTCCCCTCCCCTGCCGTGCCGAAAAAATAACACCCGTCAATCGAATAAGTGTTTGATTTTTTGTTTGCTTTATGATAGAATTTACCTTGAAAATAAGCTATTCGTACCGATCGGAGAATGATATGACAGACAGTAAATTAACGGATAAACAGCGTGAAATACTTGAATATATAAAGAAGTGTGTACTTGAGAAGGGATTTCCGCCCTCTGTCAGGGAAATATGTGACGCAGTTCATCTAAAGTCCACCTCATCCGTGCATTCCCAGCTTGCAACCCTTGAGAAAAAGGGTGTTATAAGGAGGGATCCCACAAAGCCCAGAACAATAGAGATACTGGATGACGACTTCAATCCTGTCCGCACGGAAATGACCAGCATTCCGGTTGTAGGGCAGATCGCGGCCGGTGCACCGATCCTTGCGGAACAGAATATCGAATACTACTTCCCTCTCCCTACGGATATGCTTCCTAAAGGAATGGGTGCCTCCGAAGCCTTTGTTCTGAAGGTAAAGGGAGAAAGCATGATCAATGTCGGCATTATGGACGGCGATATGATATTTGTCAGGGTTGCGAATTCCGCGAGAAACGGTGATATGGTGGTGGCACTTATTGACGACTCCGCCACTGTAAAGACCTTCTATAAGGAGCAGGGACATATCAGACTCCAGCCCGAAAATGACGAAATGGAGCCCATCATCGTAAATGACTGTAAAATCCTCGGAACCGTTTTCGGAGTACTGAGATTTTACGACTGATTTTGATTCCGGATTCCAAAGATCCTAACCCTTTAAGGAAGAGCTCAGATCTCCAGGATAGAGTCGGTTTCATTATATTTCTGAAGTATCTTCTTTATCTTCTCCGTAGGTGTGAGAACCTTGTCCATAGAGACGTCATGATTAGAAAAATCGATTATCGATGCGAGGAATTTACCAATATCCGCGGTCTCATACCATTCTCTTTTTAAAAGCTCAGGTATCCTGTAGCTTAAGTTTGTCGTGATTATCTTGTCGAAAAGCCCTTCTTTATAGGCCTCATCAAAGACAGCGAGTCCGTCGGTAAAGATCCCGAAGGTACAGCAGATATATACCCTCTTTGCATTCATTTTCCGAAGCTTCCGGGCGGTATCCAGCATGCTTCCCCCTGAGGAGATTATATCGTCAACGATAATAACATCCTTGTTTTCCACATTGTCACCCAGAAATTCATGGGCAACTATGGGATTCTTCCCGTTCACCACGTGGCTGTAGTCTCTTCTCTTATAGAACATTCCGGTATCCGCTCCCATTACCCCGGCAAAGTACACGGCTCTGTGAAGCGCCCCCTCATCGGGGCTCACTATGAGAAGATGCTCCTTATCGATCTTCATATCCCCGACATGCAGAAGAAGTGCCTGCATAAACTGATAAAATGGGGTAAAATTATCGAAGCCGATAAGAGGTGCTGCATTCTGGATCGACGGATCATGGGCATCGAAGGTAATAAGCCTGTACACGCCCATAGCCGAAAGCTCTTCCAGCATAAGGGCACAATCCAGGGATTCCCGTGCATTGCGCTTATGCTGCCTGCTCTCATACATAAATGGCATAACAACAGTTATCCTATGTGCCTTTCCCGCAACCGCGGCGATCAGGCGCTTTAAGTCCTGATAGTGGTCATCAGGTGAATAGACATTTTCGTGACCGAACATCTCGTACGTCATTGAGCGGTTCAGTACATCACAAAGCACATACAGATCCTTACCGCGGATTGATTCGTTCAAAACCCCCTTTCCCTCTCCGGAGCCGAAGCGCGGGGTCTTATGATCCACGAGAAAGCTGTCCGCATTATATCCCTCAAAAGCGGGACTGTCGTGGTAAGGACGGTTATTATCCTTTCTGAAGGAAACCAGGTAGTCATTAACTTCCTTCCCGAGCTCCTGTATATTGTCCATAACGATGAGTTTTAAAGGTGCCGCCGGCATCCTGTTTTCAAGAACACTGCTGATCAATTTTTAAGCCTCTTTCCATAGTTTACCGCTATCTTCCCTGTTTCCGGAAAAACCGTCTGTCATAAGCCCACATACTCAAATGCGTTTTTTATCCATTCGATCTCTTCACCGGAAATGGCAATAACATCATAACGGTAAGATAATGATTCATCAAGAGCAAATTTTGATCTGTAATGGTCGGAGGTGCGGCAGATCCTTCGCTGCTTCCTCCGGTCCACGGCTTCCTCCGGGAATCCCTTTCTAAAGTCGCTCCTGTATTTCACTTCGCCAAAGCAGATCACTCCGTCGCTGTCGGAAAAAATAAGGTCTATTTCTCCCGATCTGCAGCTGAAGTTCCTCTCCAAAACAGTACATCCGTTAATCTCAAGGAATTCTGCGGCTCTGTCCTCTTCCTTTTTTCCGAGAGAACGGGTGTTATCTCTTGTTTGCGTTGTATAACTCCATCTTCTGCTTCAGCTTATCCATCCTGTCAACAAATACCAGAACCTCTGCCACCACCTCATAGAGCTCAGGAGGAATGGCATCCCCGATCTCAAGACTTGACAGGGTGTCTGCGAG
>CADCQV010000339.1 GCA_902803625.1 uncultured Lachnospiraceae bacterium | reverse complement strand
TGCCCTGGGATGGACCGTTGCAGGCAGGACATTCAGTCCCTCCATATCCTTTTTGCACTCCGCTATATACCTTTCGGATATCTCATCTGAGCTTACGCCCTCTTCATTTGCCCTTGCTATGATCTTGTCGTCCACATCGGTAAAATTGGAGACATAGTTTACTTCATAGCCCCTGTGGGTCATATAGCGTCTGAAGGTGTCAAATACTATCATCGGCCTTGCATTGCCTATGTGAATAAGATTATAGACCGTTGGGCCGCAGACATACATAGACAGGGTCCCTTCCTTTATGGGCTTAAATTCCTCTTTTTTTCTCGTAAGTGTATTAAATATCCTCATTGGAGCTGTCCTTTATTTTTCCCTTCTCAATTTCCCTTTTTAGTTCCTTTACCGTATCCTTCAGTGAAAGAAGCTGGTTTGTGATCTCGGTATCGGCATGCTTTAATGTATTGATATCATCCTGTATGGGATCCGGAAGATGTACCTGATCCATGGTCTTTCTCGGCATTTCCGCATCGCCGCGTTTTACGATCTTTCCGGGAACCCCGACCACGGTACAGTTCGCGGGGATCTCATTTAGCACAACAGAGCCGGCGCCTATCTTTGTATTCTCTCCTATGGTGAAGGAGCCGAGGACCTTGGCTCCGACGGAAACCATCACATTATCCTTTAATGTCGGATGGCGCTTTCCTTTTTCCTTTCCGGTTCCTCCGAGGGTTACCCCCTGATACAGGGTAACATTATTCCCTATTACCGTGGTCTCACCAACCACAACCCCTGAGCCGTGATCGATGAAGAAGCCCTTTCCGATCTCCGCTCCGGGATGTATCTCTATACCCGTTTGGTTACGCGCTATCTGCGAGATGAGCCTCGCCGTAAAGTAGTGCTTTTTTAGATAAAACCTGTGGGCTATCCTGTACATCAGCACCGCCCAGAAGCTGGAATAGAGAAAAACCTCCCATTTATTGTGTATGGCAGGATCCCTCTCCCGGACGACCCTTATCTCGTCCTCAATATAATTCTTTATCAGATTAATGTCTTTTTTCACAAGTCGCGCAGCACCCATTATTCATCACCATTTCCGTTGCCCTCATAAGTATGCAGACCGCCTCGGCAGCAATTCCCTTTCCTTCTCCGGTGAAGCCGAGGCCTTCCTCTGTTGTGGCCTTGATGTTCACCTGGTCCCTGTCAAGCTCCAGGGCTTCGGAGATGATATCGGTCATCCTGTCAATATATGGCCGCATCTTCGGCTTTTCCGCGATGATTATGGCATCTATATTTCCGACAAAATATCTTTCTTCCGCGATAAGCTCTCCTACTCTTTTTAAGAGCCTCACAGAGGACGCATCCTTGAATTCATCCGAGGTATCGGGGAAATGCTGTCCTATGTCTCCAAGAGCCGCAGCACCGAGAAGCGCATCCATTATAGCGTGGATCAGAACATCCGCATCGGAGTGTCCGAGAAGCCCTTTCTCATAGGGTATCTTCACCCCTCCTATGATCAGGTCCCTGCCCGGAACGAGCCTGTGTACGTCATAACCCTTTCCTATCCTCATATCACTTCAGGCTCCCTGATCCCTGCTGCCGGGAAGCAGCGTTCTTACGTCTACTCCGTTTACCTTGACATGGTCATCCACAGCGATCACTATGCACTGCCTTCCGTCAACGTATCTCGCTTCTACCCTGTCAACAAAGTCTGCATTCACCCGTATGTCTATATCCGGCGTCGAAATATTGAATTTCTTTACTCCCGGAAGGTTCGATACCACGATATCAGCCTCATCCCCGGCGATATCGTCGAAATGGGTATCAAAATCCTTTAGCTTCTCTCCGGAAACCCCGCTTTCCGAAAGAATCTTCTTCACCTCGCTCTTTCCGATAATGAGAGGCTCGGGATTATCCTTATTTTCCTCTATCATATCTGTCAGGGAGTCATGGATATTCTTCATAACCTCCACATCTCCCTCCTCTGCACAGACAGAGGACACCAGCATATTAAAGACATCCTTCTGATCTCCGGCTGTAAGCGGCGGGTCGGCTCCGAACATCGAACCGATGAAATCCGGCTGCAGCTCCTCACACTTTTTTGAATAATAGAGAACCGAATGTATATCGGAGGTTCTGTCATTGAAAGCCGGAAACAGAAAGGCCTTATCGGGGTCATGAAGCACCCACTCCCGTGTAAGCTCCCCTATCCTGTTATTCTCCGGATCGTATCCAAGCTCCCCGTCCCGAAGCTCCACGGGACTTATAAGAGTAAGGGTAAAGTCATAGACATTGTCGGATAGATCATCCATAAGCTCTTCATTACGGGATTTCCCCGGAATATCGTAAACAGCATGCATAATGATTATGCAGTACTTGTCAGGGGCTTCATAATTTCCGATGACCCTGTCATAAAAACTTTCAAGGACAGCATCATCATCAAGTCTGCTGTCCCGTAGCTTCAGGAGAAGCTCCTGCTTCCCATCCTGCATTTCCTCTGAAAGAGGAAAATCCAGATTTATAAGGTTTTTCCCGACAGTCCCCGAAAGCGCTTTCTTGAAGAACTTCAGATACTTATACATCTCCTCCTCGGGAAGGGAGCCGAATGCATCCCGTGTAATGAGCTTCTTTTCCTTTTCGCTTCCCACATAACAGATGCAGATATTGTCAATAGTGTATCTGTCTATTGTAAATTGCTTTCTTATCTCTGAGATTTCTAATTTATTCATTTATCAAAACACTTTCACATGTCTGCGTTTTTGTCATCATGAAGAGCGCTAAGCTGTCTTGTGCGGGGTCCACTGGATGTTTTTCCATCCTGAGGACTTCTGCCCCTTTGTCATCCTGAGGAGCGAAAGCGACGAAGGATCTTTAAGATTCTTCGCTTCGCTCAGAATGACAGGTGTTTCGCTCAGAATGACAGACACTTCGCTCAGAATGACAGGCGCTTCTCTCAGTGCCATTCAATTACGCATCATTGCCCGCGATTGATCACAGCACCGCAATTTTGGAGACCTCATAGTCCAGTATCTCCACTGTGTCTCTGGTCTTTTCCGCTTCCTTCACCACAAGTGCGGACTTCTCCCTGATATTGTCCGTACTGCGGGCGATCATATTCGTACTCTCCGCTCCTGCCTGGGAAGCATCGCTGATACCGTCAATGCTGTTCAGTATCCCCATTATCTGCTGATTCAGCTCTGAAGCCGTGTCCGCGAAACCGGAAACAAGGGAATCCATATATTTTACGTCTTTCCCGTACTGCTCGGTGGCGGCACTGAAATCCTCCAGCATTTCCGCAACGTCGGTCTCAACAAAATCGAGCAGCTTGCCGGAATCCTCGGACAAATTGCCCACAGATCCCGTAACCGCCTGTGTCACGTTCTGTATCTTCACAACCGTGTCCTTACTCTGTTCGGCAAGGCTCCTGATCTCATCGGCCACAACCGCAAAGCCCCGTCCCGCTTCTCCCGCGCTGGCAGCCTCTATGGCGGCATTAAGAGCTAAAAGGTTGGTCTCGTTTGTTATGGCCATTATGGATTCCGTAAGCACATCTATTTCCTTAACGACCTTTGCATCCTCCAGAGCCTTCGAGAGCCTTCCGCTTATCTCATTGCTTAAGGCCTTCACATTTCTCTGTCTCATGCTTGTTTCCTCAGCGGTCTTTGTGGAGCGGTCGGAAATCGCCTTTACCTCATTCGCTCCGTCCTCGGCTCTTTTTGCCATATCCTCCGTGGATACCTTGATAAGCTCGGAGGTTTCCTTTATTTCCGCTGCCGAGGCTGCCGTCTCATCCATTCCCGACGCAAGGGCACCAACGGACATTGCCACATCCTCTATGCTCAGATTCAGCTCTCCCACACTTTCATTGATGCTTTCAACAGCCTCCTCAATATCATCGGCCTGTCCCTTTACCGCACCAATAAGTGCTCCGACGGAAAGCTTCATTTCTTTCAGGCTGTCCCCCAGGTTTCCGAAGTCGTCCTGCCTGTCCTTCAGCTCGTCGGGAAGATCCTGGGTGAAATTCCCCGTAGACATCCTCTCAATATAGTCAATACTTATCTTCATTGCTCTGCCGATATTGGCTGTGATATAGACTGCGACCAGTATCTGAAAAAGCATCAGGACAATACCCGTGGTGATGGAGATCCCGTCGGAAATATTCCCGACATCCATAATGACCAGGGTCAGTGTACTCAACACCCCGATCACACAGAGCAGAATAAGCTTCACACGTATCGAAAGTAACCCCATTTCCTATGCCTCCGTAAGTAAACTTAACTCCCCTACTATACCACAAATACACATCAATAGCTACTTTCTATTTTCTTCACCCTGTCGTAAAGAAATTCATTTGCAGGAACCGGTATCCCCCATTTTTCCCCGAGATCCATCACAACTCCCGCAAACATCTCCACCTCCGATTTCTTCCCGTTCAGCCTGTCCTGGGCCATGGACGGGCAGGCATTGGGATCCATATCCTCCAGCATCCCCAGATAATAAAGGAGATCGTCCTCGGTCAAAATGACCCTTTCGCAGCCGGCTACCAGTATCACCTCTCTCATTGCGCTTATCATAACCATACGGGCTTCACTCCCGTCCCTTAATAATCCCCCGTATCCCGTTCCGAATACCATCGAGGTCTGGTTTGCGCCTGCATTCAGCATAAACTTTCCCCACATTTTGTGGAGTATGTCCCTCTCCGTTCTATAGGGCACCTTTGCTTCATCGAAGAAGTCTGCTACCCTGTTCAGGACCTCGTTCATATCCCTCCTTGTAACTCCTATTATTATCTCCCCGGGCTTTGTATAGTCCACCTTTGATCCGAAGTGCATAGTATCCATTCCCTGGGCAACAGAAAATATGATCCTGTCTTCCCCGTATCTCTCCCCTATTATTTTCTCGCTGTTTATCCCGTTCATAAGGGAGATTATGGTGCTGCTCTTTCCCACCGAGGTTTCCATAGTATCAAGGGCAGACTGAAGATCATTATACTTAACGGCGACTATTATAAGGTCCGCGGTAAAGGCGTTCTCCGGAAGAGCGATCCTGAAATTCACTCTTTCCCCGTTGACTCTGTATTCCGCGTCCCTGCAACGCTCATACCTTTTCTTATCCATTACGAAGGTGACCCTGTCGTAGCCTATGTGATCGGCTATGATCTTCCCGAAGGTGAGCCCCAGAGCTCCCATGCCGATTATATTTACGTTTTCTATCTTTTTCATTGATCTATCCTTATTATGTTTATCATTAAGATTCTTCGCTTCGCTCAGAATGACACTTACTTAACGCCATTAGCACTCCTCAGGATTGACATATGGCGTTAAGCCCAATATCTGTGTTACAATCCGGGTCAAAGGACCCGTGAGGAGAATACACGGACAGCCTATATCATAACACAATCCAAAAGGGGAAAAAAACATTGAACAAACCGGATTTCAGAAGCCTGAAAAACAAAAAGAATTCCCTTCTTTCAAGAGACAGTGCATTAAAGGGGATAATAGAGTCGGAAAAGGAGCTTTCGGAAAACGCCCTTAAGTCCCTTGATGACCTTCGCAGAGAATATGCCCTTGACACCTTAAGGGAAACCCCTGTAAGCGCGATAAACGCAGAGAAACAGGGAATACGTGTTTCTGCTCTTACTAATGCAGGCTACTCAAATATCGCTGAGCTTATGAACCTGAGTCTTTCCGAGATAGACAGCATAAAGGGAGTCGGAAGCGGAAGTGCGGTCACAATAAAGAAAACCATAGAAAAAATAGCGGATACCGTCATTAAAAACTCAAAGCTCCGTCTTTCCGCGGATAAGAAAAGCCCCGCTGCCCTTAATACCGTATCCTCCCTTTTCAGGCTGATCCACACGGCAGAGATAAGGAAGAGCTCGGCGAAACTCTACAGCGATAAGCACCGTCCCATAGAGGAAGCGGCAAAGGAGGCTTCCCTTATCGGCAACAGCTTTTTCTGGCTCTTCTCCGGAAAGGAAAAGAAAAGCCGGGTAATAAGCGGTGAAGAAAGGATCGACGCTCTTCTTTCCGGAAGCTTTCCGGCCGAGGCAGACCGTCTCATCACCGATCATAATGCTGCACTGAATGTCATGCCGGAAACTGCCTGGCAGGACTTTTTAAGCCGCTCCGCGTTTTACTATGCGGCCCTTGATGAATTAACCGAAAAAAATGCAGACCTTAAGGAGCTGACAGAGATCCGTGACAGGATAAAAAGTGATGTCCCGGAGGAGCTCGCTGCGGAGATCGAAAAGTATGAGCTAAAGCTTGACGGTTTTAAGACAGCTCTCCGCTCATATCAGGCCTTCGGTACGAAATACGCCCTGTTTCAGGAAAAGACCCTCCTTGGAGATGAGATGGGACTCGGGAAAACCGTTCAGGCCCTGGCTGCAATCCAGGATCTTTTTAACCGCGGAGATGATCACTTTATCGTGATCTGTCCTGCCAGTGTCCTTATTAACTGGGTTCGTGAGATCGGCACCTTTACCTCCGTCAAACCCCTTCTTATCCGTGATGAAGCTGCGGCGGAGAATGCCCTCGAATGGTCGGTAACCGGCGGCATCGCAGTAGTGAATTACGAAGCCCTGCCGAAATTCAGGGACATCCTTCCGGACAGCTTCCTATCCCATATGACGGTGGTAGATGAGGCCCACTATATCAAAAACCCCGAAGCCAAAAGAACCGTTTCCGCAAGAGAGATCCTTTCGCATTCCGTAAGGGTTCTTCTGATGTCCGGTACACCTCTGGAAAACCGTATCGACGAGATGAAGAACCTGATAGGGATGATCAATACTGACATCCAGAAAAAGATAAGTATGACGGAGGACAGCTGGTCCGGCGATCTTTTCAGGAAAAAGATCGCTCCCGTGTATCTCAGGCGTACGAGGGAGGATGTATTAAAAGAGCTTCCGGAGCTCATAGAAAAGGACGAGATCTGTCCGGTCGGCCCCGAAGAAATGGCAGCCTACAGGCTTGACCGGGATAAAGATGACTTTATGGGAATGCGTCAGGTTTCCTTCAAGAATGTGGCACCGGAATGCTCCTCAAAATTGAAGCGTATCCTTGAGATCTGTGAAACAGCCGCTTCCCAGGGCAGGAAGACCATTGTGTTCTCATACTTCAAAAACACCCTCCTCAGGGTTAAGGAAGCTCTGGCTGAAAGGAGCACCGACATCATAGACGGTTCCCTTTCGGCAGCCAGACGCCAGGAAATACTTGACGACTTCTCGAAAAGGGAAGCCGGAGCCGTCCTTATTTCCCAGATAATCGCAGGTGGCACGGGCTTAAATATCCAGGCTGCAAGCGTCGTTATCCTCTGCGAGCCACAGATAAAGCCCTCCCTTGAAACACAGGCAATTTCCCGTGCATACAGAATGGGCCAGTTAAATTCTGTTCTGGTCTACAGGATGATTTCCGATGATACAATAGACGAAGATATCCTGCGGATGCTTAAGGAAAAGCAGGATATCTTCGATAAATTTGCCGATGAATCTGAAATGGCGGATATAAGTGCAAAGAGTGTTCTCAATACTTCCAGCAGTCCTTGAGGGCTACGATCTTCCCGTTCAGGTTGCAGTAGCCTAAAGTCGGTTCCTCGTGGACAATGAAGCGCGGAACCCTTTCTCCGTGGTCATGACCGTACTGTCCCTCACAGGTAATATCCTTTGACTTCGGGATCGCATGTCCGTCGCTTGCCACGGTTTTCCTGCTGCCGGGCCGTGCCTGAGCCGGCTTGGGTATAGATGCACCTGAGGATCCGTTTATGGTGGTGGGGTGGCCCGTTTCCCTCTGCGGGCGGGTCTTTTTTTCTTTATTGATCCTGGCAACAATAAAAGCTATCACCACCACCCAGAAGACCATCCCAAAGATATCTCCGATACCTAAACCCATATTATCCACAATATCGCTTACTATCTCAGGGATCACTTCAACATCTCCTTAAGTCCCGTTGCAAGACCTGCCACCTTCTGGATCTCACTCGGAATGATGATCTTTGTTGCCTGCCCGTCTGCAGCCTTCTCAAAGGCTTCAAGAGACTTTATCTTTATAACGGACTCGTCAGCTCCGGCCTCTCTTATCATCCTGATACCATCAGCATTTGCCTGCTGTATGCTCCTTATGGCCTCCGCTTTACCTTCCGCTTCCTTTATCTCCTTTTCCCTTTCAGCCTCGGCTGCAAGGATGGTGGCCATCTTCTTTGCCTCCGCTTCAAGTACCGCCGATTCCTTATTTCCCTCTGCCGTAAGGATCATTGACTGCTTCTCTCCTTCAGCTGTAAGGATAACGGCCCTCTTCTCACGCTCAGCCTTCATCTGCTTCTCCATGGCTTCCTGTATGGCCTTGGGAGGAGTGATGTTCTTTAATTCCACACGGTTAACCTTGATGCCCCAGGGATCCGTAGCCTCGTCGATAGCGGTCAGCATCTTGGAATTTATGGTCTCCCTGGATGTAAGGGTGTCATCGAGTGTCATATCACCTATGATATTTCGGAGTGTGGTGGCTGTAAGGTTCTCCATAGCCATGATCGCATTTTCCACACCGTAGGTATAGGCCTTGGGATCCCGTATCATAAAATACACAACGGAATCTATCATCATCGTAACATTATCCTTTGTGATAACGGGCTGGGGAGCAAAGTCCGCAACCTGCTCCTTTAATGTTACCTTCCTTGCTATCCTGTCGATAAAAGGGATAAGGACATGGAGTCCCGCTCCCAGAGTGTTGTGATACTTTCCCAGACGCTCGATTATGTAGGCGTGGGCCTGAGGTACTATCTTGATATTTAATACCAAGAGTAAAACTATGATCGCTAAGATAATTAAAAGTGCCATTTCAATGCCTCCTTAAAAATAATCAATCCTGAGGGCTTCAGCCTTTCCTGTCATCCTGAGGGCTTCAGCCCGAAGGATCTTTATCTCTTTTCTTTTATAAGCCCGGTATGGTATGCCTGCAGGAGCTGCCGGAGATCCTCTATTTCCTCCGTGAGCTTCTCTCCGATATCGGTATCCTTAACCCTGATCCTCTCCCTCATACGTTCCACCTCGCGTATCTTCGGAGTGTTCTCCTCCCCCGGCGTATATGGCTTATGCTCTGCCAGCGCAAGCCTGTGGGAATTAAAGATCAGCGTATAACCCGCTATCCCGGTTTTTGCATGATACGCCTTTGATATCCCTCCGTCAATAATATAGAGCTTTCCGTTGGCATGAACCGGAGTTTCCCCTCTGGATACCTGTACCGGAACATGGCCGTTTATTATGTGATGGGCGGCTCCCCCGGAAAGGCCGAAGTCCTCAAGTATCATATCCACGTACCTCTCATCCTTTGAAAACTCGTAATACGGATTATAGCTTTCCTTCCTCGGATCACCCTCATTTGAATCCTGATCCACAAAGGCTCTCTCAAAGGTCGTTATCTTATCCTTTCCGAAAAGCGGGGATACTGGACCTCCCCAGAGATACCACATCAGGTCCACAGCGTCTGCCTTTCCTTCGGGATCCTCGGTTTCATCCAGAAAGTATGCATCCCTTATCTTCCCGTTAAGGTAGTCCATAAGCCCCCTTCCCGCAAAGACCCCGTCCTTTGTTTTCAGGCTCAGGAATTCCCCCTTTTCATTCATCGGTATGCAGCCGTGATAAAGAAGATTCCCGTTGCATATCTTATAGATACTCCCATTGGAATAAAGGAAGCCGATATGCTTTCTTAATAGTGAGGAATGCCTGAAGCTCGCCTTCAGTGTTTCCATCAGCTGCTCCTCACCGGGGTGAAGACTGTAGGGATCCTTCGGATCCACGGTTTCAAAGCGCCTATCCTTTAGCCTGTATTCACGCCCCTCTATCTCCACGCTTCCCTTTTCATAGTCGATCTTTTCCAGCATTAGCCGATCATAAAGAGCGTATTCCGGATGCCTCTTTATCAGCTGCCCTTCAAGCTTCAGCTGGATAATGCTTATTGCCTTGCACATTTTCGCTGCCAGAGCGGGATCCACCGAATCAAATTCGTTCTGGTCCAGGATATGCGGAAAAAACTCCTCGCAGGGATCATCCTTATAGACATCGGCTGCAAACATGCTTAAGGGTCTCAAATTTATACCGTAGCCGTCCTCCAGGACATCAAAGGAATTGTAGCTTGTGGCAATGCGGAGCACATTTGCTATAAGAGCCGTATTCCCGCAGACTGCTCCCATCCAGCTTATGTCATGATTTCCCCACTCAATATCCACATCATGGAAATTCATAAGCTCTTCCATCACAAGATCCGCCCTGGGACCTCTGTCGAAAATATCCCCGATTATGTGGAGACTGTCTATTGTAAGATTCCTTATGAGCTGGCAGAGAGCAATGATGAATTCCTCCCCTCCCTTTGTCCCGACAATGGCATTCAGTATTTCCTGGTAATACTGCTTCTTGTCAAAGTCATTGGGATCAAGGTGCAGAAGCTCGTCGATCGCATAAGCGTAATCCGAGGGAACCTTCTTCCTCACCTTTGATCTCGTATATTTGGAGCTTACCACCCGGCATATCTCGGTCAGCCGGTTTATGGTCACCTTTATCCACTCATCC
Source organism: uncultured Lachnospiraceae bacterium (assembly GCA_902803625.1). GTDB lineage: Bacteria > Bacillota > Clostridia > Lachnospirales > Lachnospiraceae > NK4A144. The sequence goes on along the minus strand of CADCQV010000339.1, from coordinate 724 downwards.
GTCATTTTCCCGGAGTGTCTGTTTTCGTACAGTACCCTTTTCGGATAATAAATCAGGTTCGCCAGGGAAAGCTGATCCTCCTCGGTCATGAGATTCCCGAAGGTCTCTTCTATCTTTGCCCTTATGATACCCGACGAGCTCCGGAGGAGATGCCCGAAGCTCTCATACTCTCCGTGAATATCCGAAAAAAAGTATTCCGTTCCCTTAGGCAGAGCACAGATGGCGCTTAAATTCAGGATCTCCGCTCCCGCCTTTCTCGCATTCGGAAACTTTTCCGAAAGAAGCCTCAGATAATCCAAAGATCTTTTTTCCATACACCTCTCCTCTTTTGTAACAGATCACAGATCAGCGAACCGCAACTCCCGCTGCACGCTCATTTGATCTCGGTTGTCCGCATAAGGTACATGACCTCATTTGCCCTGTCCGGTATCCTGTAGATGTACAGGAGAACAAATAGTCCCTTATCCCCGTTCTCCCTGAATACAAACTCCGCGTGATAAACATCGTCACCATGCTCGTACTTGTCGTCATAATAATGGTACTTTACCCCGTATGGAGCCTTCCTCTCGCTTTCGGGGCATTTCCCTGCATCCTTTATTCCCAGTATATTTTCGACCAGAGCCTTTTCTATCCTTCCGGTCCTGTCATACTGGGAGCGGTCCGCCAGGTTTTTATTGTAGTCAAAGTAAAATACATAGAGGCTCTCGGGAACGCTTTTTTTATC
>CADCQV010000338.1 GCA_902803625.1 uncultured Lachnospiraceae bacterium | reverse complement strand
ATCCTGTCCTTCAGCTCCTTAACCGTGGCACATTCGTGGTCATCGCGTATCCCGGCGGCAGAGTAAGCGTCAAGATCAGTTCCGAAGAGGGCGGGACTGTGCCCGTCAATAAGCTTCCCGGCTTTTTTGGCGACCATTATCTTGTCAAGAACAGTATCCTTTGCCCTGCATACACCTATGAAATCCATAAGCTCACCGAGACCCTTCACACGGTCATTATCAATACGGGATTGTATCTCTGGAGCCTTTAATACCGCTCCTGCATTTTCATAGGGGGTTGCGGGGACACAGGATGGAAACTGGAGAAATACCTGAAGGGCAATATTTTCCGTTGCCTCCAGCATATAGTCGAAGCCGTCCAGACCGCATACATTGCATATTTCGTGAGGGTCTGCGATTATCGTAGTTGTTCCGTGGGGAACTACCTCTTTTGAGAATTCCATAGGGGAGAGATGACTTGATTCTATATGAACGTGACTGTCAATGAGACCCGGGGCAAGGAAACGCCCTTTTGCATCATATTCCTCCCGGGCATCAGGGAAATCATTATTCCCAAAGCCTGCAATAAAGCCGTCTTTTATATAGACGTCCGAATCGAATATTTCCCGGTTAAAAACGTCTATGACCCGGCAGTTTCTTATCCTTAAGTCGGCTTTTTCCCGTCCGGAGGCAGCGTCGATTATTTTTTTCAGGCTTTCCTTATTCATTTTATCTCTCCCAAAGCTGTCGTTCCACGAGAGAAGCGGGTTCGACAGCCATGAATTAAAACGATGTCTGCAGCTGTTCAGAACAGAGACGATGTTTTTCCGAAAAGACTGGCGGAAAGTAGTATAATAATATAAAATTTTAACAATTATTGCTTCCTCTGTCTATACGATTTCGGGAAGTTTAATAACTTTTTGTTTGATATAAGAAGATTTTTCTGAGAACTCATTGTTATTTGAACGGTGTCATTCTGAGCGAAGCGAAGAATCTTATCGTCTCTTGCGGTTCCGCAAGTGACTGTTTTGAAAAGTTACGACTGTTCTTAAATTTGAAAGGAAATATGTGCGATATGACTGAGCGGGACAGATTGAGCTTCGTGCTTCAAGGAGCTGTTGTCTACAGTAAAAATAAGGATGAACTGAACTGCTTTGACGATGCCTACGCTGTCTGTAAGGACGGTATCTCGGAAGGGGTATTTACAAAGCTGCCGGAGGAGTATAAGGAGCTCCCTCTTATAGAGACCGGAGGACAGCTTATAATCCCGGGGTTTACGGATCTTCATATCCACGCTCCCCAGTTCCAGTTCAGGGGTAACGGCATGGATATAGAGCTGCTGCCCTGGCTTGAAAAATATACCTTCCCCGAGGAGGCAAAATACAGTGACTTAAGCTATGCGGAAAAAGCCTACCGGCTGTTTACGGAGGAACTAATTAACGGAGCTACGGTCCGTGCCTCGGTCTTTGCCACATCCCATAGGGGAGCTACCTTAAGGCTTATGGAAATGCTTGAGGAAAGCGGACTCGTGACCTTTGTCGGAAAGGTAAATATGGACAGGAACGTCCCCGATTATTATGTGGAGGATACCGGGAAATCCCTTTCGGAAACGGAAAAGTGGCTTAATGAATCAGCGAAGAAGGGCTTTTCCCGCACAAGGCCGATCATCACTCCGAGGTTCACACCAAGCTGCTCAAGAGAGCTTATGACAGGGCTTTCGGAGCTTGCGGAGAGATATGCAGCTCCGGTGCAGTCCCACTTGTCCGAGAATCTCTCTGAGATAAAGTGGGTAAGCGAGCTGGAGCCGGATACATCCTGCTATGCTGACAGTTACGTGAAGGCCGGGATACTAAAAAAAAGCATACCCAGCATCATGGCCCACTGTGTATGGTCAGAGGAAGAAGAGCAGGAGATCTTAAAGGAAAATAACGTGTTCATTGCACACAGTCCGGATTCGAATACAAATCTTTCATCCGGTGCCGCTCCGGTAAAAAAGTACCTTGAAAAGGGCATGAATGTGGGTCTTGCCACGGATGTGGCGGGAGGGCACACGGCCTCAATGATCAACGCCGTAAGGTCGGCGATCCGGGTCTCGAAGCTGAGGAACCGGCTTTATGACAGGGAAACGGGTGCACTCAGCTTCCCGGAAGCCTTCTACATGGCGACAAAGGGAGGAGGAGCTTTCTTCGGTAAGGCCGGGAGCTTTGATAAGGGCTATTCCTTTGATGCACTGATCCTTGACGATATGAGAATTCCCACCACAAGGGAGGATCTGAGTGTCATGGAACGAGCTGAGCGCTTTATCTACCTCGGAGATGACAGGTATATAAGCGGAAAGATCGTGGCGGGAAAAAGGATAAAGTAAAAACTAACAGGAATTTTTGGTAAACCCTCTTTACAGCCGAGCGTTATTCGCGGTAGAATATAACGGTCGGAAAGGGGGACTATTATGAAAAAGAACATAAGAAAAATAATTGCTTCAGTAATTACCGCAGCTCTTATCCTAAGCCTTCCGGGCTGCGGATCCTTAAATAATGCCGGGGCAGAGACTCCGGCGGAGCCCGAGGCAGAATCTCCTGCAGAACCTACGGCAGAAGCTCCGGCAGCTAAGGAAGCAGAAGCTCCGGCTGTTCAGGAAGCGGAAGCGCTTAAAGAGCCCGCAGGGGATGTGGCTCCGTCAGAGACCGCGGAAGATAAGGCGGAAGAGAGCGGGAATGTGTCGGAAGAAACTGCAGAAGCCAAGGCAGAAGAAACCGAGATACAGGTATTCATCGCTGCATCCTTAAGTAACGTAATGGAAAAGGTGGCGGCGGCGTACAATGAAAAGCATCCTGAGGTGAAGATAAGCTTCAATGCGGATTCCTCCGGAACTCTTTTAACCCAGATAGAGGAGGGATATGCCTGTGACGTATTCTTCTCTGCCGCAAAGAAACAGATGGATACTCTTGAAAATGAGGATAAGCTTCTTGTCGATGGCACCAGAAAAGATGTGGTAAATAACCAGGTCTGTGTCATCACCTTGCAGGATAGTGGCACGGCCGTCACGGGTCTTAAGGATATAGGAAAGGCTTCATCCATAGCTCTGGCGGACGGCTCCGTTCCGGTTGGAAGATATACCCGTCAGGCAATGGTAAATGCAGGGATGCTTAAGGAAGTAGAGGATGTTTCGAAGATCACCACAAAGGAGATCTCAGATCAGCTTGGCGGAGTGGAGATATCCGAACAGTCCAATGTTTCAAAGGTACTTGCGGCAGTAACCGAGGGATCGTCGGAGGTGGGTACCACCTATTTTTCCGATACCTACGGCTTTGAGGATAAGGTGAAGATCCTTGAAAAGATCCCCTATGACCTTACGGGGAATGTGATCTATCCCATAGCCCAGGTAAAAAATGATGAGGCCGATGAAACAGAAAAGGCAGCAGCTCTTGATTTTGTGAAATTCGTAACCTCCGACGAGGCAAAGGCGATCTTTGAAAGCTGCTACTTTGACACTGATGTATAAAGGAATCTGATGAATGGACAGCTTCGTTGGGATAATGAGTTCACTTGACTGGAGTCCCTTATGGATATCCTTGAAAACGGGGATTGTTGCGACAATCCTCTGTTTTTTTCTTGGGATCTTTGCAGCGAGGGCGGTGATGAATATGAGATCACCTCTTAAAGCCGTGGTGGACGGGTTTCTGACCATGCCGCTTGTGCTGCCTCCGACGGTAGCCGGATTCTTTCTGCTCTTTTTATTCTCCCAAAGGCGCCCTCTCGGAATCTTTCTCTGGGACACATACGGGATAAAGGTGGTGCAGAGCTTTTTAGGCTGTGTTATTGCGGCGACCGTCATTGCTTTTCCTCTTATGTACAGGAATGCAAGGGCGGCCTTTGAGCTTATAGACATAAACCTGATCTATGCGGGAAGGACCCTTGGGATGTCGGAAAATAAGATCTTTTTTAAGGTCGTGATCCCCACAGCCGGCCCCGGACTTATCAGCGGCACCATACTGACCTTCGCAAGAGCCCTGGGGGAATACGGAGCAACCTCGATGCTCGCGGGAAATATTCCTGGAAAGACAGCCACCATTTCCCAAAGGATTGCGCTTGTTATGCAGGATCAGGACTATGTGACGGGAGGGATCTGGGTACTTATCGTTATAATCATTGCCTTTGCGGCAATAGTTCTTATGAACCTGGCAGCCGGAAAGACACAGAAGAACGTGAAAAGATGGGGATAGAATTACGCTTGAAGAAAAAGCTTCAGGGCTTCTGCCTTGATGCAGAGCTTTCCGACAGCTCAAGGAGGATAGGGATACTGGGAAGCTCCGGGGCGGGAAAGTCCATGACTCTTAAAATGATAGCCGGGATAGAAAGACCGGATGAGGGCAGGATAGTATTAAATGACAGAGTTCTCTTCGACTCGGAAATGAGGACGGATATAAAGCCGCAGAAGAGGAATACGGGTTATCTCTTTCAGAATTACGCTCTTTTTCCAACCATGAACGTGGTGGACAATATCGGAGCGGGACTTAAGGGGAAGAACAGGGAGGAAAACAGGGAGCGGGTATTAAATATCATTGATAAATTTAAGCTTAAGGGTCTGGAGAAAAGGCTTCCTTCCGAGCTTTCCGGCGGACAGCAGCAGAGAGTGGCGCTTGCGAGGATATTGGTTTACGAGCCGGAGGCCATTCTTCTAGATGAGCCTTTTTCCGCACTTGATTCACATTTGAGGGATCATATGCAGGAGGAGCTTTTTTCGATGCTTGACGACTATCCCGGGACGGTGATAATGGTGTCACACTCCAGGGATGAGATCTACCGCTTCAGTGAGAGCCTCATCATAATGGACAGGGGGCATATAGAAAACCATGGGGAAACAAAGCATATCTTTGAAGCACCTGGCACCAGGACAGCTGCCATACTTACGGGCTGCAAGAATATTTCGGATATCAGGATAACAGACAGCCACACCCTTGAAGCCCTTGACTGGGGTGTGACACTCAGGGTAAAAAAACCTGTACCCGAGGAAACGGTGTGTATCGGATACCGGGCTCACCAGTTCGAGCCGCTGTGGGGAGAAAAAGAGGAGAATTGTCTTCGTTTTGACCTCTTATCCAGTCACGAGCTGCTCTTTGAGAGAAAATATTACATAAAGGGGAAAAAGACCATAAGCTGGTTTGCGGAGCGTTCCCTCTGGCCGCTTATAGAGAAAAAGGGGAATCCCTCATTCCTTAAGATCCGTGAGGAGGACATTCTGTATCTGAAGGAGTGAGATGGGGCACTGACGCAGTTGCGGGGCACTGACGCGCTAAGCGCGTCAAATCGTGCCCGAAAAATGTTCACTGAACATTTTTCCATTCTGAGCGAAGCGAAGAATCTTATAGGTGCTGTCTGTCATTCTGAGCGAAGCGAAGAATCTTACAAGAGAAAGGAAAAAACCATGAAACTACTTAAAACCGAAGAAGCCGTGGGGCAGATGCTCTGCCACGATATCACGAAGATAGTAAAGGGCGAAAGCAAGGGTCCCGTTTTCAGAAAAGGCCACATAATAAAGGAGGAGGACATCCCCGTTCTTCTGTCCGTGGGAAAGGACCATATTTATATCTGGGAAGTGAATGAGAACATGATGCATGAAAACGATGCAGCCCTTGTCCTTTATGATCTCTGTAAAAATGATCACCTTACACGGACAGAGGATATAAAGGAGGGAAAGATCGAGCTTATCGCGGAGTGTGACGGACTCTTAAAGATCGATGCCGAAAAGCTCTACAGGGTGAATTCCTTCGGACAGATGATGATAGCAACGGTCCACAATAATTATCCGGTAAAGAAGGGGCAGCATGTGGCGGGAATGCGGATAATCCCTTTGATCATTGAGAAAGAAAAAATGGAGAGTGTAAAAAAGGCCGTCGGAGAAGGATCCATATTTACCCTCTTACCCTTTGCTAAAAAGAAGGTT
>CADCQV010000337.1 GCA_902803625.1 uncultured Lachnospiraceae bacterium | reverse complement strand
GCATGAATCAATTACAGAATTTCAGAAAAAGTATTCAAAGCATGTTGCGAAGGAAATATTGCTATCACAAAAAGATATAGGCAACAGTGAAATGTTGAAATTATATCCAATATACATGTTACCATTTTTAATTGAGAATCTGTGAAGGCATCTGCTGAGGCAAGTGCTATTGTGATGCTTTGAAAAGGTAGAGACGGAAATAGTGTTGAAAATACTGTTCTCCATTGGGGTGTTTCGTGATATACTAATAAATTGTTTAACGAAATACGAAAGGAACAGATCCATGGATAACGCATTTGATGTATTGAGGGAAAGGGGCTTTATCGCCCAGTGTACAAACGAAGAGGCCGTTAAAAGCCTGATGGGAAAGGAGAAGATCACCTTTTACATTGGCTTCGATGCCACGGCTGACAGCCTGACGGCGGGACATTTCCTGACTGTCATGGCAATGATGCATATGCAGAAGGCGGGGCACCGTCCCATAGCAATGATGGGCGGCGGCACAACTATGATAGGTGATCCTTCCGGCAGGAACGATATGCGCCAGATGCTTACCCTGGAAAACATAAACCACAATGTGGAATGCTTCAAAAAACAGCTTTCAAGATTCATTGAATTTGATAATGACAAGGCCATAATCGCAAATAATGCCGACTGGCTCCTTAAGCTTAATTATGTGGACTTTATGAGAGAGATCGGGGTTCATTTCAATGTGAATAAGATGCTTGCCGCAGAGGCTTATAAAAAGAGAATGGAAAGGGGAGGCTTAACCTTCTTTGAATTCAGCTATATGCTGATGCAGTCTTATGATTTTTATAAGCTTTTCGAGGACTACGGCTGTGTGATGGAGCTTGGCGGTGACGACCAGTGGAGTAATATCATAGGAGGCGTGAACCTAATAAAGAGTAAGACCGGGAAGGATGCCTACGGCCTTACCTTCAAGCTTTTGACCACAAGTGACGGAATCAAGATGGGAAAGACCATGAAGGGGGCTCTCTGGCTTGATGAAAAGAAGACCTCACCTTATGAATTCTTCCAGTACTGGAGAAATATAGAGGATGTAAAGGTCGAGGAGTGCTTAGGCTTACTTACCTTCCTTCCTATGGATGAAGTGAGGAGGCTTGGTGCTCTTAAGGATCAGGAGATCAATACCGCGAAGGAGATACTGGCCTACGAGATAACAAAGACCGTTCACGGTGAGGAGGCTGCAGCGAAGGCCAGGGATGCTGCAAAGGACGTATTTGGGGGTGGCGGAAAGAGCGAGAATATGCCCACAACCACCTACAGCAGCGAAGAGATGAAGGAGGGGAAGGATCTTATTTCGCTCCTCGTTGATACAAAGATCGCAAAGAACCGCTCGGAGGGAAGGCGCCTTATCGAGCAGAACGGCATAAGCGTCAACGGGAAAAAGGTAAATGACATAAAGGCCGTATTCACCTCGGATGATTTTGATTCGGACGGAGAGCTTGTTATACAGAAGGGGAAGAAGGTCTTCCACAGGGTTATGGAAGGATGACGGGGGAAAGGTAACTATAGAAAGCGGAGCAGGAAGGAACGGGATCGGTATTCGATGGAATTAAAGATCAAATATTTTAATGAGAAGCTGGAGAAGCTTAAGTATATAGACGGAAAATCTGACTGGATTGACTTAAGAGCCGCAGAGGATGTGGTATTAAAGGCCGGGGAATTTAAGCTTATCCCTCTCGGCATCGCGATCGCCCTTCCGAAGGGTTATGAAGCACATGTTGTACCGAGAAGCTCAACCTTCAAAAACTTTGGTATACTTCAGGCAAACAGCTGCGGTATAATAGATGAGAGCTACTGCGGAGATAATGATCAGTGGATGATGCCGGTATATGCGGTCAGGGACACAGAGATCCATTTTAATGACAGGATATGCCAGTTCAGGATATTTGAACATCAGAAGGCCTTCAGCTTCACGGAGGTTTCACGGCTTGAGGGCGAGGACAGGGGCGGCTTTGGCTCCACAGGTATAAGTTGATACTTTCGAGGGACTGCAGAGGATGATCATAAAGACAACGGTAAAAAGCATAAACGAATATGAAGCCGGCTGGTTTGATGAGGTTTTTCCGACCCTTCCCGCCTGGAGAAAGGAAAAAGCGGAGAAATTCAAGACAGAGAGCGGCAGAAGGCTCAGCATTCTTGCCGGAAAGCTCATTATGGATGCTTTCATAGACAACAAAGAGGATCCGGAGAATGTGGTTTTTAATGAGTCCGGAAAACCGCTTGTGGGTGGGGATATGCCATTCTTCTTTTCTGTCTCGCATTCCAGGGAAGCGGTGGCGCTGTCGGTTTCCACACCGAATGACAACGGTTCGGTGCTTCCGGGAAACAATCTGATCGATGCCACCTCCGTTTTTTCGGCAGCCGGTATTCCTCCAAGGTCAGAGCTCAAGTCATCAAAGGGGCTGTCTACTCCCTCCGTCGGAGTGGATATAGAGTGCATAAGGGAATACGACGAGGGGATCGCAAAGCGTTTTTTCACCAAGGAAGAGCAGGATTACCTAAAGTTCTCCGAAAACAAGGAGGAGGATTTCACCCGTATCTGGACCTCAAAGGAGGCATACGGGAAATTTACAGGGGGAGGCATACAGGACGGCCTCAAGTTTTCCATTTTCCATAATCCGCTGATACCGATAGATGTGATCTTCCCCTGCTGCTTTGAATATGAATCCATTATGCTGGACGGAAACAAGTATCTGTACACCATTTGCCATGGAGTGATAGAGGTATAAAAATATGAATAAAAAGATAGCTATTGCAGGAACCGGATATGTGGGGCTGTCCATTGCCACACTTCTGTCCGTTAAAAATCACGTAACCGCTGTGGATATCATCCCGGAAAAGGTGGATATGCTTAATAAAAAGCAGTCTCCCATAAGGGATGAATATATAGAGAAGTACCTGAAGGAAAAGGAGCTTGATCTGACGGCCACACTGGATGCGGAGAGCGCATACAGGGAGGCTGATTTTGTTGTTGTGGCTGCTCCGACGAATTATGATCCGAAGAAGAATTATTTTGATACCTCTGCGGTTGAGGCTGTTATCGATCTTGTCAATAAGACCAATCCGAAGGCCTATATAGTTATAAAGTCCACCATTCCGGTAGGCTTTACAGAGAGTGCAAAAAAGAAGTTCAATACGAAGAACATCCTCTTCAGCCCTGAGTTTTTAAGGGAGTCAAAGGCACTTTACGATAATCTCTATCCCAGCCGGATAATCCTCGGAACCGATATGTCTGATCCGGAGCTTAAAAAGGCCGCGGAGGACTTTGCCGCTCTTCTTAAGGAGGGTGCCTTAAAGGAGGATGTGGATGTCCTCTTTATGGGAAGCACAGAGGCGGAGGCCGTGAAGCTTTTCGCGAATACATATCTCGCTCTTCGTGTTTCATATTTTAATGAGCTTGATACCTATGCCGAATCAAAGGGGCTTAATACGAAGGACATAATCGACGGCGTATGTCTGGATCCCAGGATCGGAAAGCAGTACAATAACCCCTCCTTCGGATACGGCGGCTACTGCCTGCCGAAGGATACGAAGCAGCTCCTTGCAAATTACCGGGATGTTCCCGAGAACCTGATCGAGGCAATTGTGGAATCAAACCGGACCAGAAAGGATTTCATTGCGGACAGGGTGCTTGAGATCGCAGGCTATTACTCATACTCAGGGGAAAGCTCCGAAAACACCTATAATAAGGCTTCAGAAAAGAATATCGTTATCGGTGTTTACCGCCTTACAATGAAGAGTAATTCGGACAATTTCCGTCAAAGCTCAATTCAGGGGATAATGAAGCGGGTAAAGGCAAAGGGAGCAACGGTCATTATTTACGAGCCAACCCTTGAGAACGGCTCCACCTTCTTTAATTCGGAGGTAGTGAACGATATCGATGAATTTAAGAAGAGATCAGATGCCATTATCGCAAACAGGTATGAAAAGCTTCTGGATGATGTTAAGAAAAAGGTTTATACGAGGGATCTTTTCGGAAGAGACTGAGGAAAAACAGCCCCGCTCACCGGTATTAAGGTGCAGCGGGGTTTTTATCGCGGCGGACTTAAAGCTCCAGCCCGAGATGCGCGTATGCCAGATCGGTCACCACCCGGCCCTTTGGGGTGCGCATGATAAAGCCGTTCTTTAAGAGATAGGGTTCATACACGTCCTCGATGGTGCCTGCGTCCTCTCCGATGGCAGCAGCAAGGGTGTCAAGTCCCACAGGACCACCCCTGAACTTTTCGATCATGATATTAAGTATGCTGCGGTCCAGATTGTCGAGGCCATGTTTATCAACTTCCATTAGATCAAGGGCGGTATTTGCCACATCAAGGGTAATCCTTCCGTCATATTTCACCTCCGCAAAGTCCCGTACTCTTTTCAGCAGGCGGTTTGCGATCCTCGGGGTTCCCCTGGAACGCCTTCCGAGCTCAAGCGCGGCTTCCGGGACTATCTCTACCCCGAGCTTCGAAGCGGAGTTTATTATTATGGTTGACAGGTCTTCAACGGAGTAGAACTCCATATGGTTTATAACGCCGAAGCGGTCACGTAAGGGAGCCGACAGGAGACCTGCCCTGGTGGTTGCCCCTATGAGGGTGAATCTCGGAAGGGAAAGCCTTATTGATTTTGCCGAAGGTCCCTTTCCGATCATTATGTCTATGGCAAAATCCTCCATAGCGGGGTATAAAACCTCCTCAACCTGGCGGTTTAGGCGGTGGATCTCGTCCACGAACAATACGTCCTTATCCTTCAGCCCGTTAAGGATCGCGGCCATGTCGCCCGGACGCTCGATGGCGGGACCACTGGTGATTTTCAGGTTTACGCCCATCTCCTCAGCTATTATCCCGGCGATGGTTGTTTTTCCAAGCCCGGGAGGACCGTAGAACAGTACGTGGTCAAGGGAATCCGAGCGCTTTTTTGCGGCATCGATATAGATACGGAGTGTTTCCTTTATCTTGTCCTGGCCTATGTACTCGCTTAAGGTTTTCGGACGAAGGGAGCCTTCAAGCCTTATGTCTTCTTCTGTGAATCTGGTTTCTATTACTCTTTTTTCCATTATTATAAGATCACCTTCAGTGCTGCTTTCAGAAGTGAGTCGGTTTCCGCATCGGAGCCGAGGGCGGACGAGGCTTCCTTGACTGCACGGTACGCATCTGCCGATGAGTAGCCCAGGGCTACAAGGGCTTCAACGGCTTCATCCCTGGAGCTTTCATTTGCAGCGGGAGTGAAGCCGCTAATGTCCGATCCGGTATTTAAGCTGCTCTCAGCACTGATCCTGTCCTTTAGATCCAGGATAACTCTTTCTGCGGTCTTTTTCCCTATGCCCGGAGCCTTCGCTATGGCCTTTGAATCCCCTGACAGAATGGCGAAACGAAGGTCATCGGGGGTGAGAACCGAGAGGATACCAAGTGCGCCCTTAGGACCGATTCCGCTTACGGTAATAAGCTGCTTAAAAATCCCAAGATCATCATACGAAGGGAAGCCGTATAGCGTCACGCCGTCTTCACGTACGGACATAAAGCAGTATATTTTTGTCTCCTCTCCGATTCCGGGAAGAAGAGATGCAGTGCTGTCCGATATTGTAAGCACATAGCCCACACCGTTGACATCTATAACAACACGGTTAATATCTATGTCTGCTATTTTTCCTTTTAAGAACTCAATCATTGAATATATGTCCTATTCTCTTTAGTATGGCGGCCGCAAGGAAAGCGACCAGAAAGCCCGTGAGGCACCCGCAGAGCAGTAAAGGCGGAAGGTACAGTATTATGCGGTAATTCTCCACTAAAATCATGGCAATAATTATCTGCCCGACATTATGGAATACTCCTCCTGCCATGCTGACTCCGTAAACGGAAAAGCGGGAGGTTTTTCTTAAAAGTATCATAATGACAAAGCTTACGAGGGCACCGGACAGACTGTAGGCTATGCTGAAGGGGTTTCCGAATAAAATGCCGGTCAAAATGATCCTTAGGATGTTTACGGCTATTGCGGCTTTCCACCCAAGGGTATAGAGAAGAAATACCACAAGGATATTGCTTAAGCCGGGCTTCATGCCGGGAACACCGAAAAAAACCGGAAGCATGGCCTCCACATAGGAAAGCATCATTCCAAGGGCAACGGACATGGCAAGATATGCTGTCATTCTACCTCGAGACTGCATCCACCTCACCCTCAGACTTTCCCTCTATTTCGATAACCACCCTGTTCGGGAGACATACTATGGTTTCCCTATTTCTGCTTATCCTTTTCTGATGAACACAGAGCTTATCCGGACAGTGTGCATCAACTATATCAGCTTCACCATCCTTTATCACAAGATGGTTATCAAGCCCCGCGTACCCTTTTATGATTATATCCCTTTCTTCATTCAGGGGAAAGGCTGCATACTCCTCGCCGTCAACATATACCTTTACCGTATCACCTGCACTGCCGGCATATAAAGGCGACCCGGCAAAGAGGAAGACTCCGGCAGAAAGGAGTAGCGTAAATACCGGCACTATATAGTCGCTTTTCTTAAACTTCAAAACAGAACTGTCCATAATTGCTCTGATCTTAGGAGCTCCTTACTATAAAAAAGCTCCGGTAAAACCGGAGCCTTGTCATCATCAGTTATACTTACGCTTGCGCGCAGCTTCGGACTTTTTCTTGCGTCTTACGCTGGGCTTTTCGTAATGCTCTCTCTTGCGTATCTCCTGCTGGATACCTGCCTTTGCGCAGTTTCTTTTGAAACGGCGTAAAGCGCTGTCAAGAGATTCGTTTTCCTTAACGATAACATTTGACATTCTCCCACCTGACCTCCCTTCGGACCAACAGATCTTAACGAACATGATGGGTATTTGTGTCACACACAACAAGCATTATAGCATAATTCGCGCTCCCGTCAAGGAAAAAATCGCCCGGAACAGGAACAGGATAAACGCCGGAAAACCGGTAGGGCTTAGTCATGCATCTTCCGGAATTCCGTGGGGGTGCAGCCTTTGATCAGCTTAAACATACGTACAAAGGCAGGGGGACTGGAAAAGCCTGATTTGACGGCAATCTCTGTTATTGATGCCGAGGGTTCGGTCAGAAGCATTTCCGCATTTTCTATACGCTTCATATTGACGTATCTGTAGAAGGTCATTCCGGTGAACTGCTTAAAGAGCCGTGAAAAATGGTACTTTGAGAAGCCGGCACGCTCTGCGGTATCTTCAAGGGAAAGATCCTCGGCAAAATGTGTGCTTATGTAGCTGCATACGGAGGCAAACTTTTCGGCGTATTCCTGCTGTTTTCCCCGGGACACGTCTATGCTGTCGGCGCTGGCACTGTACTTCCGTCCCACCATTACGAGCATTTCCAGAAGCATGGAATAAATGCTTTCCCCGGCCAGAGGATTTTTGCTGCCGTATTCCCTCTCGATCAAGAGCATAAGCTCCTGCAGCCGGGGTGCGAGATCCGAATCCTTTTTTCTGGTGATGAAGATCACGGGGGAAAGAAGGGTCATATAGGATGACAGCTCCGGAAGTCTCGATACCAGGGAGTAATCAGGCTGCAGTATCAGCCTTTCACCGCTTTCGGGAGCATGAAGGGTATGGATGGCGCAGGAGGAGATAAGGGCGATATCTCCCTCATCCAGTCTGTATCTCCGGTCATTGCATTCCACAAGATACCAGTTTTTAAGCGGCATTATGATCTCCATATTGGAATGCCAGTGGGGAGGATAATCGGTCGCTTCATCATTATGGTAAAGGCGGAACATGGGGCGGTCTCTGAAATTTACGGTTTCGTGATAGCCGTTCAGGGATTCTATCATATATTGCTCCTGATATTTAGAAATCAAATAATCTGACTGAAAAATTGCTAGATACATTAATAAAGGGAATTATAGCATATTTTCACTGTAATTAAATATACAAATTGACGAAGATACTCTAAAAAATAACGGAAATATCGACAAAAATCGTTGGTTTCGGGTAATTTTCACATAAAAAATTGCAATTTGTAAAAGCAATATAATATAAAATAGCAACAATTTATATTTTATAAGCAATATTTATGAAGAAACGGAGGACGATTTGTCATATCCTAATATCGTACACAGTCTCCAGCAATGTATACTCATTAACTTAAATGGCTGCCATTGCATAAACTGTTTAACGAGCAAACGCCTGGCTGGATATGATTGAAAATGGCGGTTAACTGCGTTTGCGAGTATAGTATTAACAGAAGGGAGTTATTGATTATGAAGAAAAAAATCATATCGTTACTTTTAACAGTTGCGGTTACGGCATCTCTTCTTGCAGGATGCGGCGGAAGCAGTGCGGCATCAGGCGGGGCAGCAGATTCCGGTGCAGCAGATTCCGGTGCAGCAGATTCCGCTTCGGGCGAAGTGGAAGAGATCACCTGGATGTTCTGGGATGACCTTAACGCAACGGAGGATCTTATCTCCAAGGGATACAAGGATGTTCTTGACAGGTTCAATAAGGACTATGAAGGAAAGTACCACGTAACTGCCGTTACCACAAATCTCGAGGAGTACTACACGAAGCTTAATGCTCTCGTGGCATCCGGAGAGACTCCCGATGTGTTTATCGTAAGCCCCGGACCGAACCTTACCACCTATGTGGATCCCGGTGTTGCGGCAGATCTCACGCCGTATCTCGATGCAGACTGGAAGGGACAGTTCTCCAGCGATGCGGTATTTGCACAGCAGACCTATGACGGAAAGATCTACGCGGTTCCTCTTAATATCGCGGCAGCCTGCGTATTCTATAATAAGGAAATGTTCAAGGAAGCAGGGGCTTCCGTTCCCAAGACCTGGGATGAGCTTATCGACGCCTGCGAAAAGATCAAGGCAAAGGGACATACTCCTATCACCATAAGTGCCGGAACCGCATGGTGCCTTTCAATGCTTGCAGGCTACCTCTGCGACAGGGAAGGTGTTGACCTTAAAAAGATCGAATCCGGTGAAGAGAGTTGGAATAATCCTAAGACCATTGATGCAGCAAATAAGCTTCTTCAGCTTTCCCAGTACTTCCAGCCCACGGCTGCAGGTGATACAAACGACGTTGCAACCGCAGGTCTCTATAACGGCGAGGCTGCCATCCTTATCCAGGGCTCCTGGGCTATAGGACAGATAAACGGTGAGAATCCTGATTTCGAGGAGAAGTGCGGCGTGTTCCAGTTCCCCGAGATCCCCGGAGGAAATGATCCCAACAGGGTTATCGCAAAGTCCGACTCGCTTGCAATGAGCTCCACAACAAAGCATCCCGAAGCTGCTATTGCTCTTATGAAGTACTTCACGGATGACGAAGCACAGAAGTACACGGCCGAGGTCGGAGGAAAGATCCCCGTTACCAAGGTTCAGTATGATGCTGACAAGGCTCCCGCACAGCTTGCTGACGTTATGAGCATCTTCTCAAATGCAAGCTCCACCTTCGGCTTCTACAACGAATCACTCTTCTCCACAGAGGCAGGCTCAACCTTTGACGACAATATGGTAGCAGTCTATCTCGGAGAGAAGACGCCGGAACAGGCCTTTGACGATATGGATGCCTGGTACAAGGCTAATAAATAATGCAGCATACCCCGTTAGGGGTGTGCTGCACCGGACCGCCGCACCCCGAAGGGGTCTTAGAACGGCGGTCCGACCTTGATAATGAAGTATACCCTCGACGCAGCGGAGGATCGTTAAAATAAAAGATCCTTCGCTGACGCTCAGGATGACATTTGACGTAACGCTCAGGAAGGCATATGACGTATTGCCCTGGATGACATTTTCCACTCTTAAGGAATAGATAAGAAGGAGGAAGGAAAGATTGGATAAACTACTAAAGGATAAAAAGGCCATTGCGGTTTTTGTGCTGCCGGCTTTTATTCTGTTTACATTTATTCTGTTCATTCCCATATGTCAGTCGGTCTATTATTCGTTCTGTGACTATGACGCGCTGACAAGTCCCAAATTTGTGGGCTTGAAGAATTATAAGAACCTTCTGATAGATGAGACCATGAAGACGGCTGTCAAGAATTCCTTATTCTTTCTTATCTATTCCTGTGTGACCCAGCTTATAATGGGTCTCATTCTCGCAGGATTACTTACGAATATCGATAAGGGACGGAACTTTTTTAAGAATGTGATCTATCTTCCCTGCGTTCTTTCCTCCGCAGCCCTCGGACTTCTGTGGATGTTCATCTTCAGCCCGAAGCTGGGTATAAACCAGATACTTGAAAAATTCGGAATGGAGGGACCTCTATGGCTTATGGATATTAATGGCTTTATCATCCTTCCTATGTGGGTCATTGCCTTTGTGGCTCTGTGGCAGTATGTGGGACAGTCAATGATGCTTTATATGGCCCAGATATCCGGTATAAGCAAATCGCTTTATGAAGCCTCATATATAGACGGCTGCAGCCGTTTACAGTCATTTAAGTACATTACAATGCCTCTTATAAAGCCAATGATAGGCACGGCTATGTCGCTTAATGCCATAGGTTCCTTAAAGTTTTTTGACCTTATCTTCAATATGACCGAGGGCGGTCCCAATAAGAAGACCCATGTACTGGCAACACATCTTTATGAGCAGGGCTTCAAGTACTTCAAATACGGCTATGCCAGCGCAATAGGTACCATACTCCTGGTGCTCTGCCTTATTATGACATTTCTCATAAACAGGGCATTCAGAGAGGATGACAGGTAGGAGGGACGGATATGAGTAAAGCGGTTAAGGTTCTTATCTATATCTTTTTAAGCATAACGGCAGTTATATATCTCGCACCCCTTCTATGGGTCATTCTGGTTTCCTTCAAGACAAACAGCGAGATCTTCACGGATCCCTTTGCCCTGCCGAAGAGTATATTTATCGACAATTATGTTTTTGCCTGGACTGCGGGAAATCTGGGAACGGCTCTATTGAATTCCCTCTTTGTCTGCGTGATCACCCTTATACTCAGTATGTTCCTGGGATCCACCGTATCCTTTGCCATAGGACGTATGAGGTGGAAGCTTTCGGGAGTCGTACTCGTTTATTTTATGATGGGAATGATGATACCCGTGCATTGCGTACTCATCCCGCTGTTTACGAGATTTGCGAAGGTAGGGCTCTCCAATAACCTCTGGGGGATAATCCTTCCCTATCTGACCTTTTCACTGCCCACAACCATCTTTATCATGACGGGCTTTTTCAAAAGCCTTCCGGGAGAGCTTATAGAGTCTGCCTGCATAGACGGCTGCAATATTTATCAGATCTTCCTGAATATCTGCATGCCTCTTGCAAAGACCGGCCTTTTCGTTACCGGCCTTATGACCTTTGTGGCAAACTGGAATGAACTCCTTCTTGCAATGGTATTTATTTCGGATGATATGAAAAAGACACTGCCCGTATCTCTTTCAAAATTTGTAGGACCATATAATACCAATTACTCACAGATGTTTGCAGCTATCGTGATAGCGATTATTCCCACCATCATAGTTTACTGTGCCTTCAGTAACCAGATAGTGGACGGCCTTACGGCAGGAGCGGTTAAGGAATGATGAGAAGAGCTAATGAAAGAAAACCTTTGGTGAAGCATATATACACGGCTGACCCCTCTGCGCATGTATTTGACGGAAAGATATACATTTATCCCTCACATGACGAGGATCTGGATCTTCCGGATGATGACGACGGCGGGCAGTATATGATGGTGGATTATCATGTGCTGTCAATGGAGAATCTGGATTCGGAGTGTGTGGATAACGGCGCGGCATTAAGCTATAAGGATGTTCCCTGGGTTTCGAAGCAGATGTGGGCACCTGATGCGGTATACAAAAACGGAAAATACTATCTCGTTTTTCCGGCTAAGGATAAGGATGGTATCTTCAGAATAGGGGTTGCATCTTCAGATTCCCCGGTGGGACCCTTTGATCCTCAGGAAAACTATATCGAGGGGAGCTACAGTGTAGATCCTGCGGTGTTTTCAGATGATGACGGAAGAACCTATCTCTATTACGGAGGTCTCTGGGGAGGGCAGCTGGAAATGTGGCAGTCCGGATCCTTCAATAAGGACGAAAGACGTCCGGAGGGAGACGAGAGGGCTCTGGGGCCTATGTTTGCCGAGTTCAATGATGATATGACCGGCTTCGTCTCAAAGCCGGAGAATCTCACTATCCTTGATGAAAAGGGAGAGCCTCTCAAGGCCTCTGATGAGGAAAGACGCTATTTTGAGGGACCCTGGGTTCATAAATACAAGGGAAAATACTACCTTTCATATTCCACGGGCTCTACACACTATATATGCTATGCGGTCTCCGATACCCCGGACGGACCCTTCACATATAAGGGGAGGATTTTGGAACCGGTCATCGGATGGACCACCCATCATTCAATACTTGAGATTGACGGGGAATGGTATATTTTCTATCACGATTCGGAGCTCTCCGGAGGCAATAACCATAAGCGCTGCGTTAAGTACACAAAGCTTAATATCGACGGCGAAGGAAACATAGAAACAATAAAGCCCTATGACTGAAAAGCATAGGGCTTTTGCATTTATGCTGTCTTTGAACCGCTCTCACTTGCGCGGGACGCTTTATTCTGATAACATAGTAAAGCGTTAAAAAGATTCTTCGCTACGCTCAGAATTTGACATCGGTCCGAAGGACTGATGTCACGGCGACATCTTTGAGCAATAGCGAAAAGATGTTGGTTGAAAAGGCTTAAAAGACTTTTCGCTACGCTCAGAATGAAAAGTCGTCTCAGCGTAAAACAGTTTAACGGATCGCAAAACGGAGGAGAATATGAAAAAGAGTATTAAAATGATCGTTACTGCAGTACTTTTAGTATCTATGTCTGTCGTAATGCTTGCGGGCTGCGGGAAGAAGGAAGCAGCAGCAAAGGGCGGAAAGCTGACAGTCGGTTTTGACCAGGATTTCCCTCCCATGGGCTTTGTGGGAGAAGACGGTGAGTTTACGGGCTTTGATCTGGAGCTTGCTGCGGAAGCTGCAAAGAGAATGGGAAGAGAGGTCGTATATCAGCCCATCGCCTGGGATTCAAAGGATGCGGAGCTTGACGCCGGAACCATAGACTGTATCTGGAACGGCTTTACCATCAGCGGCAGGGAGGATTCCTATACCTGGTCAGATCCTTATATGGAGAACAGTCAGGTCTTTGTGGTGAAGAAGGATTCGGGTATAAGCTCAGCAGCTGACCTTGCAGGGAAGATCGTAGAGGTTCAGGCAGATTCATCGGCCGAGGCGGCTCTCAAGGAAGGTGAAAATGCTGCTCTTTCCGCTTCCTTCGGCACATTGCAGACCACTCCCGATTATGATACGGCTATGATGGATCTCGACATGGGAACGGTGGATGCCATCGCTATGGACAGCACCGTTGCTGAATATAAGATCACAAGCGGAGGAATGGATCTCGTTGTCCTTGACGAACCCTTTGCATCCGAGACCTACGGCGTAGGCTTCAAGAAAGGGAATGAGGCTCTTCGTGATGAGGTCAATAATACCTTAAAGGAAATGGCAAAGGACGGCACCTTAAAAAAGATATCCGAAAAGTGGTTCGGAACTGATGTAACAATCATAAAGTAGGGAAGATTCTTCGCTTCGCTCAGAAAGACAGAAAATATGTGTCCCGGATTGATAACTGTTTTTTGAGCAATCAGTACGTCCCGCTTAGCGAATCCGAGGCTTATAAATTTTGCGAGTGCGAAGGCCGGGCTTGCGATGGGGTGATGAATGATACTCAAATTGTCAATACGCAAGACCGGAACAGCGCCGAGCAAAATTTTGTAATAAGACGAAGGATGAGCTTAGCGGGATCGT
>CADCQV010000336.1 GCA_902803625.1 uncultured Lachnospiraceae bacterium | reverse complement strand
CCTTTTCCACAAAAACCCTTGGCTCCGTGACGGTCAGTGATACGCCCGTATATACAGGCTCGGCCATTGTCCCGGAAAGCGTAATTATTAAGGATACCGACGGGAATGAAATAAACAGAAGGTACTGTAACATAACCTGCACCAATAACATAAACGCGGGTACTGCAACTGTAACCGTGACCCCTAAGAAGGACTGGATAGAGGGCAGCGTAAGCACAACATTTATGATCTCCCCTAAGGATATGTCACAGGCAGTGATTGAAAAGACCTATGACACACTTCCTTATACCGGGAGTGCCCTCACTCCTGCCATAAAGGTACGTTTTAACGGGAAAGAACTTTTGTCCGGCACTGACTATACCGTTGCCTATACCAATAACATAAACAAGGGAACGGCGACAATGACCGTAATAGGGAAGGGAAACTATTGCGGCTCTGTGACCGGAACGTTCAGGATAACAGCTGCGAATGGCCTTGAAGCGGAAATAACCTGCCCTGCTTCGGTAGAATACACCGGAAACCAGATAAAGCCGGAAATAACGGTTAAGTATAACAATATTACCCTGTCCAAGGGTGCAGACTATACGGTTTCATATGGCCAGAACACATCACCCGGCACAGGAAGAATCAACGTTTCCTTTAAGGAAAACTTTGAAGGGGAAGTAACGAAGTACTTTAATATTACTAGGCGGAAAGGTGCAGACTGTACTGTGACCTATGAAAACACACACGAATACACCGGTGCCCCCATAACCCCGGCCGTTACGGTATCATACAGGGGAACACCGCTTATAAAAGATAGTGACTACACCGTGGACTATGAAAACAACTGCGATCCAACAGACGCAGCAGTTATCAGGATTGCCTTCAAAGGACTGTACGGTGGCTCAGTAACGAAATATTTCTCGATAACCGGTACTGATACTTCAGAGCTGGAGATTGACAGTATTGAGGATGATAAATACCGCATATATTATGGCGGGGAATATACGCTATATGCCCCCGATGTAAGGTTAAAGACAGGCTCCACTGTCCTGAGCCGCGATGTAGACTACGACATAAGTTACAGGGACAACATCAATGCAGGAACAGGGTATATCGTATATACCTTCAAGGGAAGGTTTTACGGGGAAAAGGAGATCCCCTTCACAATATACCCCCGGAACCTGTCGGAAACAGAAACGGATTACAATGAGGATATATATAAGTATACCGGAAGCCCTATAACACCTGAAATTTCAGTAAAATACGGAGAACAGACCCTGGTAAGGGATACTGACTATACGGTTTCCTATGAAAACAACACGGAACCGGGCGTTGCCACAATAAAACTGACAGGGAAAGGAAACTTTACGGGGACAGTCATACGTGAATTTACCATAATGGGCAGGAATGGAGAAAACAACAGTGGGAACGATCCCGAAAAAAATGACCCTGATAAGCCGGATGACCCCAACAAGTCTTCAGAAAATAATCCTGATGACAACAAGTCCTCTGTAAGCGAGGATGATTCCGAAAAGATTGATCCTGATAAACCGGACGACCCCAACAAGTCTTCAGAAAATAATCCTGATGACAACAAGTCCTCTTTAAGCGAGGATGATCCCGAAAAGATTGACCCTGATAAACCGGACGACCCCAACAGACCTGCGGAAGACGACCCGGATGACAATACATCCTCTGATAACGGGAATGATAAGAGTGGTACCGATGAAAATACCACCGAAGACCCCACTGTCACAAAATGGGCTGTCGGGAGCGGAGGATATAAAGCAGAGCTTTCCATGAAAAAAGAGATCCCGTACACAAGGGACAAGCGTTCGATAGTCTCTGCCTGCAATGTAAGCTTTAACCTTACGGAAGGGTCGGGTATTTCTCTTAAATCAGTAAAGGCAAAAAAACCGAAGAAGGGGGCTTCAAACACTTACATTACCATAAAACTTAAGGGTAATGATAAGATGTCGAAAAAGGCTGCAAAGGCCATGAACAGGTCGCTTAAGAAGCTCCAGATACGGATGGTGACAAACAGCAGCGAAAAGAAATAAGAAATATCCCCGGTAGAGATTTCCAGGATACTCTAAAAACCCGCCCTCTGTTCTTTTTAAGGACAGAGAGCGATTGGGGTTTTTCGTAGTGATTTCCTGTTTTTTTAGTCAGTTGTGTGAAAATAGGGTGTTTGATATAATTTAGGCGGTTAATACCCGGGAGGAGGTGTTTATATTTGAAGGCTTTTTTATCTACAGTTAAAACCGATAATTTTACAATGGATTATTGCAGATTCGGGAAGGGGCAGAAGGCTCTGGTGATGATACCGGGGTTAAGTATCGTAAATGTTTTGACCTCGGCTGACGCCATCGCAGATGCTTATCAGGTAATAACCGATGATTATACATTTTATGTACTGGAGCGCCGTAATGATCTGCCTGATCATTTTACCGTGGAGGATACTGCCCGGGACTGCATTGAAGCCATTAATGCCCTGGGATTGGAGAATATCAGTCTTTGTGGGGCTTCATACGGCGGAATGGTCGCCATGTCTATTGCCGCGTCCTGCCCTGAGCTTGTTGAGAAGGCAGTAGTTGCTTCCACCGCTGCAAATATCACCGATGAGGTATATAAAACTGTGGGAAGCTGGGTGGAGCTGGCGAAGAAGGGTGATCCGGAAGCTCTGTGTATGGCCTTCGGCGAGGGTTTGTATCCGAAGGATGTTTTTGAGGCCGCCAAGCCGCTTTTAGAAGAGATGGCAGCCGGAGTGAGCAAAGAGGATTTAAGGAGATTTATTATTCTGGGTGAAGGAATGAAGGGCTTTAGTATTATGGACCGCCTTAATAGTATAAAATGTCCCCTCTTTGTGGTGGGAGATATGCAGGACGGTGTCCTGGGAGCAGCTGCGTCACAGGAGATAGGCAGGGCAATGAAAGACCGCCCCGGCTTTGATATGTATATGTATGACGGTTTCGGCCACGCTGTTTTCGACCTGGCCCCTGATTTTAAGAATCGTATTCTGGATTTTCTTAAGGCTTAGAAACAGAGGGTGGGAGTCAACGGGGACGCTTCTTTTTGACTCCTAACCTTTTTTTCGAGCATCCTATATAAACCGTATCTTAACAAAACAGTGATTCAGTACTTTTGGCGTCCGAATCATATTATGCTAAACAAAGATTTTGCGCGAGGGGAAAGATACAATGAGAAGAAAAGCAACACTTTTAATACTTGGAATGACGATCGCTCTCGCGGCATGCGGAGGACGGCAGGCGGCAAAAGAGCCTCTGCAGCAGGAAGCAGCTGTATCCGGGCAGACCGGCACTAATGAAACTGAAGAAACTACAGAAACCGAAGCAGCAACCGAAGACAGCGCGACAGAAGAAGCAGTTGAAGAATATGAAGATGACACGAACTATGTGGAGGATATGGAGCTTTCCACAGACCTTTTCACGATCACTGTTCCGGAAGAGTTCAAGGGCAAATTCCTTGCAGCAAAAGACGGTGAATCCATCTCATTTTACGATAAAGAAAGCCATGAGAGCGGATTTGGAGGATATGCGTTCTCTGTTGTCGTAGATAAGGATAAAGACATTATGCCGGGCGGAATGTACACGAAGGTGGGAGAACTCCTAACAGCCCGGGGTGAAAGGTATGATGTCTGCAAAGGATACCCTTCCGATGTCCAGTGGGACTATACAAAACAGGAAGAAATGCCGGAGAACTACAAAAAGCTCTATAATTCTGCAGATCTCTTTATAGAGAATGCAAAGGCAGTCGGTGACGGAACCTTCATGTACGGCGCAGGCATAAAGGGCGAGGAACTGTATCAGTATACGGTTTCAAGGTATCTTGATGCCATAAATGAGGGTTGGGACGCCAAAAGGTATGAAGAAGAGAAGATGAGCCCCGAGTTCTACGCGCTTGTTTCCAATGAGGGTGATAAGGCTCTTGAAAAGATCGGGTTTGCATATAAGGATATTTCAAATGACGGTGTTGATGACCTTATCATGGGTGTTATAAGTGACGGTGACGAGCCCAGTGTTGTATATGATGTTTACACTATGGTGGACGGACTCCCGGCATCTGTGGTAAGCGGAACGTCGAGAAACAGATATTATGCCCTTGAATATGGCGGACTGGCAAATGTCAGGTCCGGAGGAGCCGGAGAAGAGATCGTTCTGGTATATGAGATCACTCCGGGCGAAGCAGAGCTTATGCATCAGTTCAGTCTCAAAAATGACTCTTATACTGATGAGGAGAATCCCTGGTTTGTGAATTATGAAGATGACGATACATCCTGGGAGAAAATGACGGAAGAGGACTATGATGAAAGGATGAAGATGCTTGAGGAGCGATACTTAAAGCTTGACTTTACGCCTCTTTCGGATATAGCGCCCATAGACTATTCCAAGGTCGATCTTTCAAAGTATGCGACCTTTACAAGGATGATCGATGACTTTAAGAAAGGCATGGGCTATGCCAATGTAAAGCTCGGTGATACGGATGTATTTCTTGTATCAACCGATACATATAATGCCGGTGAGAACATTAAGGGAGCCATCGATTCCTCGATATTTATGTATGACGATAAAGGCGGGATCGTATATCTTGGAAAAGTATCTTCTTCCGGAACGGCTTATCCGCTGACGATTAAGGATGGCTGCCTGTTCACCGGAGGACATCATGATGTTGAGAAAACGACAGTTAAGGACGGAAAGCTTGTAACAGTAGAAGAAGCATCGGAAACCTTTGATAAGGACGGCAATGCGGTATATTATCACGACAAGAAAAAGGTTGAGGATGACTCATATCTCTCCGGGCTTTTTGATGAGTATTTCAAGGGCGAGCCTGTAGAATTTTCAGCAACGGAGTAAGCATATTGACATATGATGAAAATCATTGCATAATACACACATCTTTCAGCAGGATTCCCTGATATTTTCCCAAGACAAGTGGTTGACATAATATTAAGATGGGAAGATTATCGTACAGCATATCCCGTATATTGTTTACTATAACAAGATTTAACCGTATCTACTTGACAAAGAAAAACGGTTTTGCTACTATTGGTATCGAACTATTGTTCGACTGATTTGTAAACCGGGAGAAAAAGTAATAATTCATTTTCCTCCCCGGTGTTATGCGAAGAAAGGAAGTATTGGAATGGAGATCAATGAAAATAAGCAGAAGGCCCTGGATGCAGCTATTTCGCAGATAGAAAAGCAGTTCGGCAAGGGTGCCGTTATGAAGCTTGGTGACAGAAGCGCCAACATGAATATAGAGACCATACCCACCGGTTCACTTTCACTGGATATAGCTCTCGGTCTCGGGGGTATCCCTAAGGGCAGGATAATAGAGATCTATGGGCCGGAGTCTTCGGGTAAGACGACAGTGACACTTCATATGATTGCCGAGGTGCAGAAGAGAGGCGGAGTAGCCGGATTTATCGATGCAGAGCATGCCCTTGATCCGGTGTATGCGAAGAATATCGGGGTGGATATAGATAATCTTTACATTTCACAGCCGGATTCGGGAGAACAGGCACTGGAGATCACGGAGACCATGGTACGTTCCGGTGCAGTGGATATCGTTGTTGTAGACTCCGTTGCGGCTCTGGTACCGAAAGCTGAGATCGACGGAGAGATGGGAGATTCCCATGTGGGACTGCAGGCAAGGCTTATGTCCCAGGCTCTCCGCAAGCTCACAGCCGTCATCAGCAAGTCAAACTGCACCGTGATCTTTATCAACCAGCTCCGTGAAAAGGTGGGAGTAATGTTCGGAAATCCCGAGACCACCACAGGAGGAAGGGCTCTTAAATTCTATTCATCCGTGCGTCTGGATGTGCGCCGTATAGATAAGATCAGCCAGGGCGGCGAGGTAATAGGAAACCGTACCAGGATCAAGGTGGTAAAGAATAAGATCGCTCCGCCCTTTAAGGAGGCGGAATTCGACATTATGTTCGGAAAGGGTATCTCCACTGTCGGGGACATTCTGGATCTCGCTGAAAAGATCGATGTGATAAATAAGGCCGGAGCCTGGTATTCCTATAACGGTGACAAGATCGGCCAGGGCAGGGAGAATACAAAGGTGTATCTCGAAGAGCATCCGGATATTCTTAGCAGGGTTGAAAGCCAGGTCAGGGCTCATTACGGACTGATAAACGGAGGAGAGACAGTGGATCAGCCCGATGCCGGCAAGTCTGAAGAAGAAAACAGTGCTTCTGCTTCCGCAAAGAAGACTAAGGCCGAGAAATAATGAGGCTGCCGGAAATCATTCAAGTGCCCCCGCCTACGCTTTGCTTAGAGGTGGGGTAATAATCAAGAGATATGACCATTACGGAAATAAGGGAATGGAAAAAAGGTAAATATCTTATCTGTCTTAATGACGAACCTTCCTTTGCCCTGTACGCAAAGGAAATAGCGGAATATGAGCTTAAGGCGGGTGAGGAGCTTGATGACGGAAAATATGGGGATATTCTCGATAATGTTCTGATAAAGAGAGCAAAGAGCCGCACCCTCCATCTTCTTGACCGAAACGACAAGACCGAGAAGGAACTCAGGGATAAGCTTAAGGATGGTATGTATCCCGAAGAAGCGATAGACGCAGCTGTTGAAGCCGCAAAGAAGGGCAGGTTCCTTGATGACAGGAGGTATGCTGCACAGTATGTTTATGAGAAATCCCGTAGTAAGAGCAGAAAGTTTATAGAAGCGGAGTTATTAAGAAAGGGAGTGTCACCGGAGTTCATCAGGGATGCTTTTAGTGAGCTTTCCGAAAATGGGGAAGACGATGGAAGTGACCGGGAAGAGGTGCTGATACTTAAGCTTATGAAAAAACGCTGCCCTGATCCTGAATTGATCAATGAGGAGGCAAAGAGCAAGCTCTACCGCTATCTTTGCGGAAAGGGCTTTGATTTCCAAAAGGTAAAAAAAGTCTTTGACGTCTATTTGCAAGATGCTTCCGACGTGGTATACTAAAGGTTGTTCTGCGATCAGTGTAGGATACTTATGGAAAAGGAGATTAGCGATATATGAAGCATGTAAAGACTCTTAATACCAGAGACTATAAGAAGAGCATGGCAAACGGAGGCTGCGGAGAGTGTCAGACATCCTGCCAGTCTGCCTGCAAGACCAGCTGTACAGTAGGCAATCAGTCCTGCGAAAATAAGAAGCGCTGAATCCGGACTGCATATCTCTGATATGCGCAGGAAACGGATATTTTTTGGTTTTGCGTCTTCAGGGAGGGTCATTACTTGGCTCTCCCTTTGTTTATCCCTGTGGGG
>CADCQV010000335.1 GCA_902803625.1 uncultured Lachnospiraceae bacterium | reverse complement strand
TTTCTCTTAATGTATCGCACCCTATGAAATAAATAAAGTGCGTAAGTTAATGGTTACTCAACTTACACACTTTATTTTACAATGCCCAGTTTTGTTCCGCGGGATCTGCGCACCGGTAATTAGTTTTACTTTGTTTTCAGATAATCATCGATCAGATTAATGATGTATTCTACATTTTGCAGCTGCTTTTCAGCAAATTCTCTGGAAACAACATAAAAATCATCATAATCCGACTGCTGGCGAACTTCCATGGCTCCCTTAATCATCTTTGACACTTCTTTGGGGAAATCACCGTTCTTCACATGTTCATGATTAAAATGGGAAATAACACCGCTGTGTTTTTTGCTATCATAGTCATCCAAAGCATTTACCGCTCTCATGGCATGAAAAACAGCATAATATGAACGGTTCTGGGCAAGCTTATAATCACCGAATTCAAATTCTCTTTTTGCCCTGTCCAGATCTTCTTTTGCCCTTTCCAGACGATAATCTGACAGATCTTTCAGGCTGCCTTCCATAATACCACCCCTTCTTTTTCAATATTTTTATAGAAAGGAAGAACGGCTTTCCATTTATCATATTGCTTTTTTTCAATAAGGGAGGGCGAAATAACCTGGTCATATTCCAGATCCAAATCGGATAAAATATCCAGCATACGATCATGCAGGGAAGGATCATCGCTTTCAACGAGTAAAGCTATGTCTATATCAGAATCCTCCGTTGCAGTATTCCGGGCAACGGATCCAAAAAGTATAATGGAAATAAGCCTGTTACCATATATATCACATATTGCAGGTACTAATTTATTGAAAAGCTCATGGTTTGCTGTGATACCCATCGCACCCTCCGATTATTGTGTCTGTAGTATGCCTCATTACTCTATAATATTATGCCATGCAAATCCAATTGACAATAGGGGAACGTTCAATGTACCATGTTTTCAAAATGAATCTGCAAAATGATAGTTAAAGCTAGATTTTATAAGAATGAAAGCGATAGTAAAACTTCATTATGAACTTCATTATCCGTTAGGAAATTGCAGAAAAACCAAGTGTCATCCCGAAAATGCGTTCTGATTTGTCCTGATTAAGATGTGGTGGAAAAATCAGGAAGAACTTCCTGAAAAGCCCTGAAATACAAGAAAAATCCCCAGTATCTACTCGATACTGAGGATCTTTTTTACCTGGGCTAGAAGGATTCGAACCTTCGAAATGACGGAGTCAGAGTCCGTTGCCTTACCGCTTGGCGATAGCCCAAAATCTAACGTCTTTTTCAAACGCAAGTGTCATTATACATACCTGAATACAAAAATGCAAGTATAAATTCTGATTGCTGTCCAAAATTCCGCCCAAAATGATATACTCGTAGTGAAAAGCTCCGGGAAACTCAGGGCAGGAAAGCTGAGGCGGGAAAAGGAACAATGGCTCTAAATGATATCACAATGACACATTCCGGTATACTTACGGACAAGGCATCGGGAAAGAATTATGTTCTGGTGCGCTTTGAGCGTGCTCCGGAGAAAAAGGCCAAAAAGGTCATTATAGGTGATGGAAGCATTAAAGAAAAAGAAGTTACCGTAAATGATGAGATAGAGATAAAGATCCCTTCGGGAGAGGTGGTCAGAAATAAGGGCTTTTCCGATGAGGAAACCGGAGATCTGAAGCGTTATCTAAAGGAACATGAGGAAGAGATAAAGGGGAAGGCGAGATCCATCAGCAGCTTTCTGCACATATTCAGATAAGCTCGATCTCCTTTTCATCACAGATATCGCATAATTCCTCATAAAGGCGGGATTCCCTGTCAGCATTTCTTCCGAGGTAGATCCTCCTCGGACGGATGGAAGACATGATCTTTCCAATATCATTGGAATGCATATCTATTTTCCAGAGCCGCCATTCATACTCGTCAGACTCGATCCTGGGCTTATGCATCATGCTCATTACGGAGGCGATACGGTCTTCATCATTCCCATATGAGTCATCGCTGTATTTCACGGGGGAAAAGAAGAGACCGTTTTCCTCTGCGAAATCCTGTATATCAATATACTGGTACTCCATACAGAGTCCCTGCGCCTCATCGGCATAGTCATTCCACATGCTTAAGGAGTTTTTCCTGTCGGTGAAGCAGGAAACGTAGCTCTTGAACCGGAGAACACCTTCGGTATGATTATCAAATCTGATGGCACGGCAGAGGTACATCTGGTCAAAACGGATGCTTGATATCTCGGCCATGTCAAGGGGACGGTAACGGTAAAACACGCCGCCCTTTTTTTCTATCAGATCCTGCAGCAGAAAAGAAGCGGCCTTTTTATTGTTTATCAAAAATGCATTAAATATATCGTTTCTCAGGTCAAATTCCCATTGCTCCATCGGGGTCTCCAAAATCCGGGCGCATCCGCCGGGGCAAAAGAAAACGGTACAGAATGTTTTCTTAAATCTCAATCAGCACGATATATCATAGAAGAAGACGGAGGAAAAATCAATAATTCCCCCTTAAAGAAAAGGGATAAAAATCCATACAAAAATCATATTCAAAAAATAATATATTAGTGTTATAATACAAAATACTGCTTTGGCAGAAGAGAGGAGTTAAACAGTGCCTTTATTATTTATTCTTTTTTTCTTTACGCTTTTGATATCGGTTTCGGTATATTTTTCCCGGAGTGATGCATTGAGGGAGGGGATCGTTACTGTGGGAAGCATAGTAATGATGGTCCTGGATGTGGCGTTTTGTGCCTGGGCCTTTGGTGCAGCCGGCTATGGGGACGGATATCTGTCATATTTCCTGCCGGAGACAGCAGCGGTGAACGCCTTTAATCATGTGATCATGGCGGGAGAGATATTTCTGTTTCTGCTGATAACGGTGCTTTCCATAAAGCATGGCAAGTGGTACTGTATACTGCTTTCCTTTATCGGGACTGCGCCAGTGCTGTGGCTGGACCTCACCGGACGTGCTGTCGAAAATGCTCCCATGCTGAAGATAGACAGCCTGACGATACTTATGTTTCTTGTGGTAGGACTTGTGGGAGGCCTTATCTGTATATACTCCAACGGCTATCTCCATGATTACCATCATCACCATACGGATGTGGAGAAGAGACCCTGGTTTTTCCAGTCGATGCTGTTTCTGTTCCTGACAGCTATGTACGGTCTGATCTCCTCCGATAATATGTCCTGGATGTTCTTCTTCTGGGAGATAACAAGTACAATATCATTTCTGTTGATCGGATATACAAGGAAGGAGGAGGCTGTGACCAACAGCTTCCGGGCGCTTTGGATGAACCTTCTCGGGGGCTTCGGCTTTACCGTTGCAATACTTTACAGCGCCTTCGTATACCAGAACGGAAGCCTGATGGAGCTTATCTCTATGAGCGAAGCAAAAGCGGGTATAGTTATCCCTGTTGCCTGTCTTGCCTTCGCAGCCTTTACGAAAAGTGCACAGATGCCGTTTTCACGCTGGCTTCTGGGAGCAATGGTGGCTCCCACACCTTCATCGGCGCTCTTACATTCGGCAACAATGGTTAAAGCAGGGGTTTATCTTCTTATTAGAATATCACCCCTTATGACCGGCAACCTGGCAGGTGTAATGGTTACTACCATAGGAGGCTTCACCTTCTTCGCCGCATCCCTTCTTGCCATATCACAGAGTGACGGGAAAAAGGTTCTGGCATATTCTACCATATCAAATCTGGGACTTATCACCGCCTGCTCCGGAGTCGGCGAACCGGCAGCTACCTGGGCAGCGATCATGCTGCTTTTGTTCCATGCCGTGTCAAAATCTCTTATGTTCCTCTGCGTGGGTGCGGTGGAAAATGCAACCGGCAGCAGGGATATCGAGGATATGCACGGTCTTATCGTAAAGATGCCGAAGATGGCCTTTGTAATGACCGTTGCCATCTGCGGAATGTTCCTGGCACCCTTCGGTATGCTGGTTGCGAAATGGGCAGCATTGAAGGCCTATATAGATTCGAATAACGTACTGCTGGTGATCTTCCTGGTATTCGGTTCCGCTACGACAATGTTTTACTGGGGTAAGTGGCTGGGAAAACTGTTCGCGGTTCTTCACCAGTCGGAAACACTTCGGGATATCATACATAAGAGCGAATGGTATGTGATGTATATGCTTACAGCGCTGGTCATCACCCTTTGCGCGACCTTCCCCTTCCTCGGGCAGATCTTTATCCAGCCCATGCTTTCAATGGAATTCGGTGTGCAGGTAGGACAGATAATAAGCTCCGATGATGTCCGTGTAATGCTGATGATGCTCATAATGATCGCTCTTATGCCGGTACTCGGCCTTTTCCTTCTGCTGAACAGAAAAGAAAAGATGACCATGTCTTATATGGCCGGTGCAAATGCGGGAGATGACAGACACTTTGTGGACGCATTCGGCGGCATACGTCCTTCATACCTCTCCAACTGGTATATGGATGAGATGTTCGGTGAAAAGAAGATTCTGATCCCGTCCCTGTGTGTGGCTGCCGCCTTTGTGGTTGTATTGATGATCCTTGCCATAGGAGGTGCCATCAGATGAATGAGATAGTTATGACGGTTATTGCCATTGTGGCATTTGTGATCTTTGCTCCGATAGTCGGCTTCTTTCTGGAGGGCTACGACAGGGTAGTTTCAGCAAAGCTTCAGAGAAGGCAGGGACCTCCCTTCCTTCAGCCGGTGTATGACCTTATAAAGCTCTTTGAGAAACAGGCCATAGTGGTCAACAATTTTGAAACGGCTCTGGTACTGGGATTCACGATATTTACCATCTTTTCAGGCTGTATTTTCTTTGCAGGCGGCGATATATTGCTTGTGTTCTTTGCCTTTTCACTTGCGGATATGTTCCTGGTGCTGGCGGCGTCGAGTGCAAATTCACCCTATTCGTCCCTGGGTTCACAAAGAGAATTTATACAGATGATGGCCTATGAGCCTATGACACTTCTGACAGCTATTGGGTTTTATATGGTCTGCGGAAGCTTTAATGTGTCCGATATCATAAACCAGGATGTTCCCGCCATAGTGAGAACTCCGGGAGTGTTCCTCGGATACTGCTTCATACTTATCATCAAGCTCAGGAAATCACCCTTTGATCTTTCAACCTCACACCATGCCCATCAGGAAATGGTAAAGGGACTTACTCAGGATATAGCGGGAAATGTGCTGGGGATCTTGGAGCTTGGGGAAATATATGAGGAAGTATTCCTTATGGCGATAGTCGCACTCTTCTTTATCACAAAGAATCCTTTGAGCTATGTCGTGGGAGTCGCGGCTTCACTGATCATATTCTTCATTATGATAGTGATAGATAATGTTTTCCCCAGAGTCAAGTGGGAAAATATGCTGATAAGCTCCTGGGGGGTCACCCTGGCGCTGGCAGGCAGCAATTTCCTGATACTTACGATGCTGAAGATCGCAGGGATCTGAAGCAGATGTCGTTCTGACGTCGTTCTGACGGAAACGAAAAAGATCCTTCGCTGGCGCTCAGGACGACAGGAGTTTCGCGCTCAGGACGACAGGAGTTTCGCGCTCAGGATGACAGGAGCTGCGTTCTCAGGAAGACAAGGAAAAAGGGATAATACTGGAGGAAAAAATCAATGAAAATATCAAGATCACCCTGGCTCCTGCACTATGATGCATCGAGCTGCAACGGTTGTGATATAGAGGTTCTGGCATCCACCACGCCGCGTTTCGATGTGGAGAGATTCGGTATCATAAATACGGGTAACCCGAAGCATGCAGACATCATGGTAGTGACCGGAGGAGTGAATGCCCAGACAAAGCAGGTGGTAAGGCAGCTTTATTCCCAGATGCCTGATCCTAAGGTGGTGATAGCCGCCGGGATCTGCGCCTGTGACGGAGGGATCTTCAAGGACTGCTACAATATCTCCGGGGGAGTGGATACGGTTATTCCTGTCGACGTTTACGTGCCCGGCTGTGCAGTGAGACCGGAAGCTCTTATTGACGGAGTGGTAAAGGCTCTCGCCATATTGGATGAAAAAAGGGAAGCAATGAAGAACCACGCTACGTGCGAGGTTCATCTCGATAAAGCGTAAGAACAGGGCATCAGGATTATTATTTGCATTGATATTCAGGAGCAATGGATTATGGAACAGGAATTTAGAAGAGTTTCACGCCGCACCATTCTTTCCGAGGTGCAGAGTCTGGAGGAGGAGCATTACCGTCTGATACAGATATGCGCCACAACTGTGGAGGACGGTTACGAGATCCTTTATACCTTTGGAAAGGGCTATGATGAGGTACAGGTAAAGATACATACAGATGAGGGAGAGCATGTTCAGAGTATCAGCCGCTTATTCCCGCCCGCATGGCTTTACGAAAATGAGATACATGACCTTCATGGTATTGCAATAGACGGAATAACGCTGGATTTCAGGGGCGGCCTTTACAGGACTAAGGAGAAAGCGCCCTTTGCGCATAAAGAAGAAAAGGAGGGTAAATAAATGTCATCAAGATCGGTAATACCCTTCGGACCGCAGCACCCCGTTCTTCCCGAGCCCATCCATCTGGATCTGGTCCTGGAGGACGAAAAGGTTGTGGAAGCGGTTCCTTCAATAGGCTTTGTACACAGAGGCCTGGAGAGCCTTGTCACAAAGAAGGATTTTAAGGAGATGGTTTATGTTGCGGAGCGTATCTGCGGCATCTGCTCCTTTGGACACGGCTTCGGCTACTGCGATGCTGTTGAGCATATAATGGATATCGAGGTGACGGAGAGGGCAAATTATCTCAGGACCATTCTGTTTGAGATGTCCAGGATGCACAGTCATATTCTCTGGCTCGGGCTTATGGCAGATGCCTTTGGTTTTGAGAGCCTGTTTATGGATACCTGGAGGATCAGGGAAAAGGTTCTCGATATGCTGGAAGCTGCTACGGGAGGCAGGGTAATCTTTTCGATTCTTGATGTGGGAGGACTCAGAAGGGATATACCTGATGATATGCTGAAGTCGTTTCTGCCGGTGCTTGACGAAATTGAAAGGGAGCTTGCCATCGACGTAAAGACCTTCCTTAATGACAGTGCGGTCAAGTCAAGGCTCTGCGGAGTGGGTTATTTAAGCGCCGAGCAGGTGGAAAAGCTGGGCTGCTGCGGCCCCTTCCTTCGCGGGAGCGGGGTAAAGAGGGATTCCAGAAAGCTCGGATACGCAGCCTATGACGATATTGATTTTGAGATCATAACCAGTGATGACTGCGATACCTACGGAAGAACCTTTGTGCGCGCACAG
>CADCQV010000334.1 GCA_902803625.1 uncultured Lachnospiraceae bacterium | reverse complement strand
TTCAGGCTCCAGATACAGTATCTTCTGGTTCAGCATTTCCTGCATCAGTATCTGCATAAGACGCCCGACCCTCATGGAATGGATCCCCGTGAAACCGTCCTTTCTGGTGATTAAGCTGGTCATTATCCCGACAATGAACTGCTGCATGTTCATCACGTTCTGCATGGACATTGTGACCGCGTTCTGGAGATAGGAGCTGTTTCCTGCCAGCATGGTGTTTGCCTGGATCAGGGAATCGTTCTTCTCTATCATCTTCAGGTGGATCTCTATTTTTCTTACCAGTGTTGCGATAACAAAGGGTCTTGTCTGGAAATCCACAGCTCCCAGCACATAGGCCTGAAGCTCAAAGGAAGGGGTATTCTTTTCGGAGATCACCATTACGGGAAGCTCCTTTGTCCTGCCGAAGTCCTTTATCCAGCCGAGAAGGTCTATCCCCTTCATGGAGGTGAGATCCAGATCCAGTATAACGATAGAGGGCAGCTTCTCGGCTCTCTTCAGATAGTCGAGGGCAGTCTGTCCCCTGTCCTTCACAACAACGGAATGTCTGTTTACAAGTTCATTTTTCAAAGCTTCCACTTCATCATTCTTGTCACTGACGATAAGGATCGTATGCATTTTTACTCCTTCTGTCCGATTCCCGTAAAAAGAACTTACACAGGCTGTACGGTGATTCACTCCATAACGGGCTTCATCCGCAGATCTTTATTTCAAGCTCCTCCGCTTTCTTCTTCAGCTCTTCACTGAGCTGTCCGGATTTTTCCGCATCCGAGATATCACTGACCAGCCTGCAGGCTTCCAGATAGCCGTCGGTAAGGCTCCTCAGTCTGTATGACAGATGGGCAAGTATCATCTCGATCTTCGGGAGGTTTTTCTTAAAAATATCCATAAGAGATCCGGTGTCTATCATCTCCAGTGTCGTATCGTCCGCCAGAACCACAGCTGTGGCAGTGCGCGGGCAGTTTTCAAGAAGCGCCATCTCACCGAAAAACCTGTTCATGGGGAGCTTTGACAGAAGCTTCTCATTAGGGGTTCCGTAATTCCTGTAGATCCCTATCTCTCCGAAATGTATATCATACATACAGTTCCCGGTCTCTCCCTCCTTAAAGATGACGGTGCCCTTGGTATAGCTTTCCACATTATCAAAGAAGCCATCGGAATGGGAGCTGCCCTCGATCTTCCTTAATGCCTCCACACTTTCTACGCTGGCGGCTTTTCCGTTCAATCTGTAATATTTCACAAACCTCTTTATCCTGTCTATGAGACCGCTCTGATGCTCCGGAGAACCGTCTCCGGAACGAAGCTCCTCTATGGTGTCGCATACCTCGATATAATCCGCATTCAGCTCGCGTATCCTTTTGCCCAGATACTTCATCATATCAATGACCTTGTCCGGATCGCTCTCGAAATACTTCAGTATCTCTCCCGACGGGATCTCTTCCGCCTTCACATCATCCTCGGCAACGGCTGTGGCACTCCTCGGATATGATTCTATTACAGCCATCTCCCCGAAGCACTGGTCCTTTTTCAGTTCGGCGAGCTTCTGCTGATCGTCGGAGCCGTAATTCACATAGATCCCGACCGTTCCCTCCGAGATCAGGAAAAAGCTCTCTCCTCTTTCTCCCTCCCGGAATATTACTTCATTTTTTGTAAAATATTTTTCTGTCATAGTCTGCAGCATCCTCTCTTTTTCAATACTCCCTGAATCATTATATTCTCTCCCGTTTTATTGCACAAGCACCCTTTATGTATTTAGCACGTATGGTTTTCGGCTTTTGATCATTCCGTAACGTGATTCTGATAAAAGGCAAACGCCGCGGACAAATTTGAGTTGCAAATAAAAATATAGCATGATAAAATTTTTTTATCGCAATTATAAATGACGTGTGTGGATTGTCGCTGCGTCATGTTGGAAGAAGTTTTTTTCTGCAAGGTGGTGGAGAATCCGAAGGTTTTGATTCTGCACCCTTTTTTTTGTGTATCCTTGGCAGGCAGCCTGCCCGCGGGCAGCATGCCGTCCATTGATATAGGTTTTTGTTTTTCTCCGGAAAAACAGGGATCATTACATTATTTTTTCAGGGAGGATATGGTATGAAAAATCTAAAGAAGTTATTGGCGCTGACGATGGCAGCAGCAATGGTTATCTCCATGACCGCCTGTGCGGCCGGAGGTAAGGGTGCCGAGAGCGGCGGGTCCGGTGCGGCAGGAGACACTGCAGCAGAAGCACCCGCTGCGGATAATGGCGGAGGGGACAATGCAGATTCCGGAAAAGCCGCGTCATCAGATCTGAAGGTAGGCTTTATTTTCCTGCACGACGAAAACTCAACCTACGACCTCAACTTTATCAACGCTGCAAAGGAAGCCTGCGAAGCAGCGGGAGTCGAGTATGTATTAAAGACCGGTATTCCCGAGGGACAGGAATGCTATGATGCAGCCTGTGAGCTTGCGGACGCCGGATGCGGCATCGTTTTTGCGGATTCCTTCGGACACGAGGATTATATGATAGAAGCTGCAAAGGAGTATCCCGATATCCAGTTCTGCCACGCTACAGGAACAAAGGCTCATACGGAAGGCCTCAGCAATTATCACAATGCGTTCGCTACCATCTTCCAGGGCCGTTATCTTGCAGGAGTTGCGGCAGGAATGAAGCTTAATGAAATGATAGACTCAGGAAAGATCACCGCAGATCAGGCAAAGATGGGCTATGTAGGTGCCTATACCTATGCCGAGGTTATCTCAGGTTATTCCTCCTTCTATCTCGGTGCAAAGTCCGTATGTCCTTCAGTCACAATGGAAGTAACCTTTACCGGATCCTGGTATGACGAGACAGCAGAAAAGGAAGGTGCAAATACCCTTATCCAGGACGGATGTGTCCTTATTTCACAGCATGCTGACTCTATGGGCGCTCCCACTGCCTGTGAGACAGCCGGGGTTCCCGATATTTCCTACAACGGTTCAACGGAAAGTGCCTGCCCGAACACCTTCATTGTTTCCTCAAGGATCAACTGGGTACCTTATTTCAAGTACATCATAGATGCAGTTCAAAAGGGTGAGACCATTCCCGCAGACTGGACCGGCGACCTTTCAACAGGCTCTGTTGAACTCACAAGCCTTGGCTCTGCAGCAGCTGAGGGAACAGCCGATGCCATTGCAAAGGCACAGGCAGATCTGGAAGCAGGAACCGTTCACGTATTTGATACAAAGACCTTTACCGTGGAGGGCAAGGAGCTCACAAGCTATGAGGCTGACGTGGATACGGATGCCGACTATACTCCCGATCATGAGGTTATTGTTGACGGATATTTTGACGAATCCGGTGCAAACTTCAGATCAGCTCCGTTCTTCAATGTAAATGTTGACGGTATCACACTTCTTGACACAGCATATTAACGCTTTGGTTTTCGGGGCGGCTTTATGGCCGCCCTTTATTTAAAAAAAGAGTAACAATTCCTTGGAGCTTAGGAAGGAGAGGTATCAAAGGGAGATGAGCGAAGCAGCGGTTTCATTCAGGGGAGTTACAAAAACCTTCGGTTCGGTCATAGCTAATTCTAATATCAATCTGGATATCAAAAAGGGAGAGATCCTGTCACTTCTGGGGGAAAACGGAAGCGGTAAGACAACCCTTATGAATATGCTGGCAGGTATCTACTATCCTGATTCCGGACAGATCTATATCAATGACGAGCCCGTTATCATAAAATCGCCGAAGGATGCGTTTGATCTCGGGATCGGTATGGTGCATCAGCATTTTAAGCTTATCGATGTTCTGACCACAGCGGAGAACATAGTGCTGGGTCTGGAGGGAAGGCTTAATCTGAAGGATACGGAGAAAAAGATAAAGGAGATCTGCGACAAGTACGGTTTTGAAGTGGATCCCCAAAAGAAGATATATGATCTTTCGGTTTCGGAAAAGCAGACGGTTGAAATAGTGAAGGTACTGTACAGGGGTGCGGAAATCCTGATCCTTGACGAACCCACGGCCGTCCTCACTCCGCAGGAAACGGAGAAGCTTTTTAAGGTAATGCGGAATATGAAGGCTGACGGCAAATCCATAATCATCATTACCCACAAGCTTCATGAAGTAAAGGCAATATCCGACAGGGTTGCCATCCTGAGAAAGGGCGAATTTATCGGTGATATGATCACCTCCGAATCCGATGAGACGCAGATGACCCAGATGATGGTTGCCCGTCATCTCTTCCTGAATATTGACAGAAAAAAGCCTGTGAATGTAAAGCCCAGGATCGAAGTAAAAGGGCTTACGGTAAAGGACCCTGCCGGAATTTACAAGCTGAAGGATGTTTCGTTCACGGCGAACTCGGGTGAAGTGCTCGGTATCGCAGGTATTTCCGGCTGCGGTCAGAAGGAGCTTCTCGAGTCCATCGCGGGACTCCAGAAGGTTGAGTCCGGCAGCGTATTATATAAGCCTGATGATAAAGAGCCTGTAGATCTCATAGGGAAGGATCCGAGACAGATTCATGAAATGGGCATCTCACTTTCATTTGTTCCCGAGGACAGACTGGGAATGGGTCTCGTCGGAAATATGAATCTTGCGGATAATATGATGCTCAGAAGCTTCAGATCCGGAAAGTCAAAGCTCTTCACGGACAGAAAGACCCCGAGAGAGCTTGCCGAAACAGTTGTCCGGGATCTCGAGGTCATCACTCCCAGTATAGACACGCCGGTCCGTAGGCTGAGCGGCGGAAACGTCCAGAAGGTGCTTCTCGGCCGTGAGATCTCATCCCATCCGAAGGTACTTATGACCGCTTATGCCGTAAGGGGTCTTGATATCAATTCCTCATATACCATCTATGATCTCATTAATAAGCAGAAGGAAGCCGGAACAGCTGTGATCTATGTCGGCGAAGACCTGGATGTGCTTCTGGAGCTTGCGGACAGGATACTCGTTCTATGCGACGGCGAGGTATCCGGCATAGTTGATGCGGAGAATACAGACAAAAATACTCTTGGTCTTCTTATGACAAAGAAAGGTGGTGCAGCGTAATGACCGAAAAAACGCAGAAGGAGCCACTGTTTCATGTGGTCAAAAGAGACACCGTATCACGCAGGAAGGAATGGGCCATAAGGGCGGTTGCCATTATCTCCGCACTGATCCTCTGCTCGGGAATAATTGCCATGTTTACCGGTGACAATCCTGTCGAGATATACCGCTCCATCTTTCTCGGTGCCTTCGGGTCGGAAAGAAAAACCTGGATAACCCTTCAGAATATTTCCGTGCTCCTCATCATTTCCCTTGCGCTGACTCCCGCATTCAAGATGCAGTTCTGGAATATCGGAGGCGAAGGGCAGGTCCTCATTGGCGGCCTCGCATCCGCAGCCTGTATGATCTGCTTCGGAGAGAAGCTGCCGAACGGAATGGTCATACTTCTGATGGTCATAACCTCCGTTGCCGCCGGTGCCGTATGGGCTCTTATTCCGGCTGTATTAAAGGCCAGATGGAATACAAACGAAACGCTTTCGACCCTGATGATGAACTATATCGCGATACAGCTCACTGCGTATTACATCATTGTATGGGAGGTTCCCAAGGGCTCCGGAAAAATAGGTATCATAAACCAGAATTCGGCGGTGGGCTGGCTTCCTAATGTTGGAAACAAATATCTCCTGCCGATAATCGTTGCTGTCATTGTTACGGCTTTCATTTACATTTACCAGAAATATACGAAGCACGGCTTTGAGATCGCGGTAGTCGGAGAAAGCAGGAATACCGCCCTGTATGCCGGTATAAAGGTGGAGCGGGTCATCGTCAGGACCATGCTTTTATCCGGAGCCATATGCGGCCTTGCGGGACTGCTGCTTGTGGGCGGGATAAACCACACCGTTACAACGACAATTGTTGACAGTCAGGGCTTTACCGGCGTTATGGTATCCTGGCTCGCCAAATTCAATCCCATAGCCATGATAGCCACCAGCTTCTTAATCGTTTTTATGGACAGGGGTGCCAGTGAGATTTCCACGGCCTTCGGACTCAACCAGTCCTTTGCCGACATCCTGACCGGCATACTGCTTTTCTTCATCATAGGATGTGAATTCTTCATAAGATACAGGATCTCGTTCAGAACCGGAAAGGAGAAACATTAAATGATCGATCTAGTTGCTTTTATCCCCAGAGCTATCCAGCAGGGAATACCCCTTATGTACGGAAGCTGCGGAGAGACCATAACTGAGAAATCCGGAAATCTGAATCTTGGTATTCCCGGTGTAATGTACGTCGGAGGCATCAGCGGTGTCATCGGATCCTTTTTCTATGAACAGAGCTGTGCCGGAAAGGGAATGAACGGGGTTCTTGCCATAATGATACCCCTTGCCTGTTCTCTTCTTGGGTCGCTTCTGATGGGGCTTCTGTACAGCTTTCTCACAGTAAGCCTCAGAGCGAATCAGAATGTAACGGGTCTTGCCATGACGACCTTCGGCATAGGCTTCGGCAATTTCTTCGGCGGTTCCCTTATAAAGATATCGGGAGCGGATGTTCCCTCCATAGCTTTGTCGGCTACCTCCGGCTATTTCAGCAGATCCCTTCCCTTTGCGGG
>CADCQV010000333.1 GCA_902803625.1 uncultured Lachnospiraceae bacterium | reverse complement strand
ATGAGATCCGCAAGGCTGTGCTTTGGGATAGCCCCGAACATAACCTCAATATTCGCCAGCCCGAAATCGGCGTCGAAAATGATCACCCTCTTGCCCGCATTCTTAAACTGTACGGCGAGATTTATGGCTACATTGGACTTGCCCACGCCGCCCTTGCCGCTGGTAACCGTGATTACCCGCGCGGTATTCTGCTGGGCGACCTGATTTGCTTTTATGATATTCCGTAATTTATCGGCCTGATCCACTTAATAACCTCATTTGCCCTGTCAATCTGTTCCCTTGCCGCCCAGCAGCACTCTGACCGTTTTCTGGGCATCAAATACCTCAATATCATCCGGCACATCCTGACCGTCGGTCACATAGGATATCTCCGCTCCGGTATGGAGCTTCAGATTCAGCATGTTGCCGAGAGTCGTTGTCTCGTCGAGCTTTGTAAATATTATCCTGTAGTCCACCAGCTTCGAATAGGTATCGGCAATGTTCAGGAGATCCCTGTACTTTGTGGTTACCGATACGACCAGATATACCGTGATCTTCATTGTATCACGGGTAAGGTCTATGAACTGCTTCTGATTCCCTATCTGCTCATTATTTTTGGGCGAATGACCTGCGGTATCCACAAGGACGAAGTCAAAATTCTTAAATTCGCTTAAGGCACTTCTCATATCGTCATCCACATAGACTATCCTGAAGGGAACATTTAATATGTCCGCGTAGGTACGGAGCTGCTCCGCAGCCTTT
The DNA here is from genome assembly GCA_902803625.1 of uncultured Lachnospiraceae bacterium. Taxonomy (GTDB): domain Bacteria; phylum Bacillota; class Clostridia; order Lachnospirales; family Lachnospiraceae; genus NK4A144. The sequence goes on along the minus strand of CADCQV010000333.1, from coordinate 5,116 downwards.
ACCCTGTAGGTATCCGTTGTGACAAGGGCCACCCTCTTTTTGTCCTGGACCACAAGTCTGGAAGCGATCTTCGCAATGGTCGTGGTTTTTCCGACCCCTGTGGGTCCGAGAAAAAATACGGCCTCGGGCTCTCTCCCGTTTTTTTCTATCGTCGCGGCTTCCCCGAACTTCAGTATGAGTCTCTGATAGATACCGGAAAGCATATAGTCGATGGAAACGCCGGGTTTCCTGAGCTGTCTGGCCTCCTCCACGATGCTCTTCACATATTTCTCTTCCACCTCATTGTCCTTCAGTGTTTCGGAAATAAGCTCAAGGAATCTGGAGATCTCGTCATTTTCCTTCGGCTCCGTACCTTCGCTTTCCTCGGAATTCCCTTCCTCCGAATGCTCATTCTTTATCTGCTTCTCGATAAGTGAGTGTATGCTGTCCAGCTTTTCCGAAATCGCTCTGCTGGAATCCCCGCTTTCCTTCAGTACCTTTTCATCCTTTTCTTCCGGGACTCTTTCCTTCTCCCTGCTCTCCTTTTCGGCCTTCCTTTCGCTTTCGTCGATCTTTCTGGCCGCATCCCTGACTATGGACAGATCAATATCCGAAGGCCCCTTTATGCTGTTTTCAAGGGGCATGGTATGGCCGTTCATTTTCTCAGGCCTGTAAGGAGGAAGCTGAACCGGCTTTGAATTCGAAATAGCGGAATCGGATACTTCCTCTATGGCAGCCGTGACCTCGGTCTGGGCTCTCTTAAAAAAGCCGAAAAACCCTGCAGGCTTCACTGTACGTACATTCATCACAACCGCGCCTTCGCCCAGCTCCGCCCTGGCCTGTCTCGTCGCTTCTTCTTCAGTTTTTGCGGTAAATTTCTTTATTATCATAATATATTCCGAACGCCAAAGATCGTATTTTCAGCGTTCACCTGTGATCCCCGGGGCGAAGCCCGAAGGATCTTTATTGCCCCTACGCAGTGATAATCCCCACCGACTGAAGCTCCACACTGCTCTCTATCTCATTATATGATATCACTATCAGGTCTTTAATATAATCCTCTGAGAGCTTTTTAAAATATATCCTGACTATGGGCGATGTCAGAACTATGGGATTCCGTCCCATATCCTCAAGCTTTCTCACTTCCTCCTCGGCAGAGGCCATTATAGCCTTCGTCCTGTCCGGAGCCAGAGTAAGATATGACCCCTGTTCGGTCTGCTTGACGCTCGCCATTATCTCCTGCTCGATGGCGGGATCCAGCGTCACCACGCTGGTACTCTCTCCCATCTGGAAATATCTGGCACTGATGGCCCGTTTCAGTGCCTGCCTGCAGTACTCCGTGAGTATATCCGTGTCCCTGGTCGTTGCCCCGTTATCCGCAAGGGACTCGAAGATGGTAAGGAGATCCCTTATGCTTATTCCTTCCTTCAAAAGGTTCTGCAGAACCTTCTGTATCTCCCCGATACCCAGGATCTTCGGCGTAAGCTCGTCCACAACCTCCGGATTCGACTCCTTAAGGTTATTAATAAGGTTCTGTGTATCCTGACGGGTAAGAAGCTCACTGATGTGGGCTCTTATCACCTCTGTAAGGTGGGTCGCGATAATGGACGGGGGATCCACAACCGTATATCCCACGGATTCGGCTCTTTCCCGCTGGCTCTCCGTGATCCAGGTGGCCGGCAGATGGAAAGACGGCTCGAAGGTCGGGATACCTGTTATCTCCTCCTCCACATAGCCGGGATTCATGGCCATATAGTGGTCAAAAAGTATCTCACCCTCAGCGACCTGTACGCCCTTTATCTTTATAATGTACTGGTTCGGATTAAGCTGTATATTGTCCCGGAGTCTGATAATCGGGACCACGGTACCCATTTCAAGCGCTATCTGCCGCCTTATCATTACTACACGGTCAAGAAGGTCTCCGCCCTGGTTCACATCGGCGAGAGGGATGATACCGTAACCAAACTCCAGCTCAATTGGATCGACATTCAATAAAGAGATCACGTTTTCCGGCTTTCGGATCTCCTCCGCACTTACCTCCTCGGGCTTCTCAGCCTCGGCTTCAACGGCACTCACCTCGAGCTGGTTCTGCATGATCCTGCCGCCTACAACAAATATCGCTCCCATTGTAACAAAGATCACGGGATTCAAGGGTGTAGCCACTCCGAGGAAGGCTATTATCCCGCCTGCCATGTACATAACCTTCGGCGTGGACAGGATCTGTCGCACCAGTGTCGGCCCGAAATCCGCCTCCTTTGCCCCCTTTGTGACAAGGATACCGGTTGACAGCGATATAAGGAGGGAAGGTATCTCTCCCACCAGTCCGTCACCTATGGTAAGAATCGTATAGGTATTCAAAGCGTCCTGGAAGGTCATTCCCCGCCTTAGCATAGCCATGGCGATACCGCCCACCAGATTGACTCCGGTAATGATAAGCCCCGCGTTTGTATCACCCTTTACATACTTAACGGCACCGTCCATTGAACCGAAGAAGCTTGATTCTTCCTGGATCTTGTCACGTCTCGCCTTGGCTTCCTTGTCGTCTATCGCTCCGGAATTCAGATCCGCATCTATGGCCATCTGCTTACCGGGCATGGCGTCAAGGGTAAATCGTGCGGTAACTTCCGACACTCGCTCGGAGCCCTTATTAATGACCACCAGCTGAACGATAAGAAGAATTATGTAAACTATCGTACCGACTATCAGATCGTTCCCGCCGACGAACTGCCCGAAGGTACGTACCACGTTTCCCGGATCGCCGGTTGTAAGGATAAGCTTTGTGGAGGACACATTTAGCGATATCCTGAATATGGTGGTGAAAAGAAGTATGGTGGGATAATATGACATATCCAGTACTTCTTTTACAAAAAGCGTATTAAACAATATGGCAAAGGCGATCGCCATATTAAAAGCAAGACAGATATCCAGAAATGTTGCCGGCAGGGTTATGATCATGAAGACAAAGGCCGACAAAAGATACAGCGCGACCCCGACGTCAAATACATTAAAAACCTTGCTTTTTCCTTTGGCAGGCACTACATTTCACCCCGTTGTTCCTTTTGATTATACACAAATGCAAGAATCTCCGCTACTGCCTGATAAAGTTCCGGTGGAATAATATCACCCAGCTCCACATTGTGGTATATCATCCTGGCAAGCGGCTTGTTTTCAACTATATCGACATTGTTCTCTCTGGCGACTTCCTTTATCTTCTGTGCCAGGAAATCCGTTCCCTTGGCGACCACTATCGGAGCTGCGGCTATGGTCACGTCATAACGGAGAGCTACCGCAAAGTGGGTAGGGTTCGTTATGACCACATCCGCCTGGGGAATGGCGGCCATCATACGGCGCTGGCTCACCTCTCTCATCTTCTGCCGGATCTTTCCCTTTATCTGGGGATCTCCTTCGGAATTCTTGTACTCGTCCTTGACCTCCTGCTTGGTCATCATCATATCCTTATGGAACTTCCATCTCCGGTATGCGTAATCCGCTATACCCACGATCAGATAAAGAATGGCTATCCGGAGTCCCATATCGAGTACCGTATCCAGAACCAGCGCAACCCCCTCCTTCAGGGAAAACTGTTCCAGGAGAAGTATCATCCCCAGCTTATCCTTGAGGGTGATATACGCCATATACCCGATTATGATTATCTTCACAACGGACTTTAGGAGCTCGAAAAGCTTTTCCGCCGAGAAAAGCCTCTTAATCCCGCTTAAAGGAGAGAGCTTGTCAAACTTCGGCTGAAGCGGCTTCGTTGTGGGAGCCCACTTCACCTGAATGATATTTACTATTATCGATATCGCAAATCCCACCAGAAGTATGGGCAGGAGAATAATAAGCATCTGCAGGGCACATCGGTTTACATAAATACAAAAGTCCCGTACACTTATCTCTCCCCCGGTAATGACGGTGTGCTCGGGAATGCCTTCATATACCCAGTAGAAAAGCTCCAGAAAGCGGGTTCCGGTATAAAAGCCTATCACACGTAAAAGCAGGAAGACCGCTATCAGGCTGATAGCGCTGTTTAATTCCTGGCTCTTTGCAACCTGTCCTTCTTTTCTGGCATCGTCGAGCTTCTTCTGGGTAGGCTCTTCGGTCTTGTCCCCGCCCTCCCCATCGGCAAAAAACTGAAGATCGAGCTTCAGCAAATACTCTCCGTTCCTTTTGTATTCGTAAGGATAGCTCATCCGCTGCTCAAAACCTCTATCACATTGGTTATCATCCTCTTCATCTCCCCGGCAATATAGTCACCCATAACGGGGATAAGAGAGGCTGTGGCAATCAGGGCCGCGAAGCCCACGAATATCTTCAGCTGCACCCCCACAGAAAACATATTCATCTGGGGAGCCACCTTTGCGAGAATTCCCAGAACGGAATTCAATAAAAGCATGGTAGCGTACAGCGGCAGGTAGATCCTGAAGGCTATAATAAAGGAATCCATGATATAGCCGGTTACCGTATATACCAGCCCTTCTGCGGGAATATTTATCCTTCCGGCAGGTATCAGTGTGAAGCTTTCGAAAAAGGCCCTCAACACATAGTGATGCAGGTTCGTGAGCATAAGTATCAGCATAAAAGCGTATTGATAAAGCGAACCCGTAAAGCCTGTCTGCTGCCTGGTCATCGGATCAAATATGCTGACCATGGCAAGCCCCACATCCCTGTCAATATTGGAGCCCGCAAACTGGAGGATATAAAGCGCCAGATTTGCGCAAAACCCTATGGTCAGTCCGCAGAAGGTCTCCTTAAGGACGAGCACCGCATATCCAATAACGGTTGTATACTCCAGAACAGGATGCGGCACCACAGTAACATAAACAATAAATGCCAGAAATACGGAAAGCCCTGCTTTTACTCTTCTCGGAACGTTATTCATACTGAAAAACGGTGCCGAGAACATAAAGGACGCTATCCTCGTTAAGAGCAGCAGGTAATATTCCAGATCCTTGACAGAAAAATTATACTGAAACACTTTTACTCTTTAATCGTTTGATGATTCGAACGCCAAAAGTCAACATTTTGATTAAATACGGATTGTTCCGTGCTTCGCACTCCCACAATCCTACCCCACACTCAACGGGGCACTGCCGCGCTTGGCGCGTCAAAGCGTGCCCGCAAAACATCCACCGGATGT
>CADCQV010000332.1 GCA_902803625.1 uncultured Lachnospiraceae bacterium | reverse complement strand
GCTGTTTGCTTTTCCTTTAAGGGAACCACGCATCTGCTTACGATGCTTAACTCTCTTCGGCATTAACATTACTGATCTCTCCCTTCTCTACCGGCAGCAGCTCCTGCTTCCTGTTTATTCTTACCGGGAAGGATCTCACCCTTGTAGATCCAAACCTTTACGCCTACCTTACCGTATGTGGTATCAGCCTCGGCAAATCCGTAGTCGATATCAGCCCTTAAGGTCTGAAGAGGGATGGTACCCTCCAATAGAACTCTCTGCGGGCAATATCGGCACCGCCCAAGCGTCCTGATACCGAAGCCTTGATACCCTTCGCGCCGTTCTTTATGGTTCTCTGCATAGCAGACTTCATGGCGCGGCGGAAAGAAACACGGTTCTCAAGCTGCTGTGCGATGTTCTCCGCAACTAACTGAGCATCCAGATCGGGGCGCTTTATCTGCCTGATCTCTATATCAATATTCTTTCCGGTCTTTCTCTGAAGAACAGCCTTTGTCTTCTCGATATCCTTACCGCTCTTTCCGATAATGATACCGGGCTTTGAGGTAAATACGGTTGCCCTTACCCTTCCGGCCGATCTTTCTATCTCTATCTTTGAAATGCCTGCAGCATAGAGATTTCTCTTCAGGTAATCCCTGATCTTATAATCTTCCACAAGATAATCCGCGAAATCACCTTCAGCGTACCATTTTGAATCCCAGTCTTTTATGATACCTACTCTTAAGCCATGGGGATTAACTTTCTGACCCATTCTGTCGAACCTCCCTTACTTTTTCTCATCAAGTACAACATTCAGATGACACATTCTCTTCTCTATCCTGTAAGCCCTGCCCTGTGCCCTGGGCTGTATCCTCTTCATAATGGGACCCGGGGTTGCATAGCACTCGGCTATATAGAGATCGCTTTTGTTCAGTCCGTTGTTGTTCTCGGCGTTTGCTGCTGCGGATTCCAGAAGCTTCAAAATCACGCTTGAAGCATATCTCGGATTATATGTGAGGATTCCCTTTGCTTCTTCATAGCTCTTGCCGCGCACGGCATCAAGCACAAAGCAGGCCTTCTGTACCGGTATCCTGGCGAAGGATAACTTTGCTGAAGGGCGGGTATCCTTATTTGCATTTCTTTCTCTTTTGATCTGGGAACGATGTCCTTTTGCCATCGGATCTAACCTCCTTTCAGTTTATCCTTACTTTACAGACGTAGAGTTGCCTGAGTGTCCTCTATATGTCCTGGTTGCTACGAATTCACCAAGCTTATGACCAACCATATCCTCGGTGATATATACAGGGACATGCTTCCTTCCGTCATGGACTGCTATTGTGTGTCCCACAAAGGAAGGGAAGATGGTGGAACGGCGAGACCAGGTCTTGATAACGTCCTTATTGTCTGCCTTATTCATCTCATCAACCTTCTTTAAGAGACTTGCGTCCGCGAAGGGTCCCTTTTTAAGTGATCGCGACATTACTCTTCCTCCTTATTACCTGTGCAGCGCCCTGCCGTCCTGCGGCCTCTTATCGGCGCCGCTCCCAAACTCATGCGTTAAGAGCCTTTCCGTTTCTTCTTCTTACGATTAGCTTATTGGAAGCCTTTTTCTTCTTTCTGGTCTTTAAGCCAAGTGCCGGCTTACCCCAGGGTGTACAGGGCCCGGGACGTCCGATGGGTGAACGGCCCTCACCACCTCCATGAGGATGGTCATTGGGGTTCATAACCGAACCGCGGACGTGGGGTCTTATGCCCATATGGCGCTTACGCCCTGCTTTACCGTAATTGATAAGGCTGTGATCAATGTTTCCTACCGTTCCTATTGTCGCCCTGCAGTTGATAGGAACCATTCTCATTTCTCCTGAAGGAAGACGGAGTGTTGCGTATTTTCCTTCCTTTGCCATGAGCTGTGCGCTGGCTCCTGCCGAACGTACCATCTGTCCGCCGCGTCCGGGCCTGAGCTCAATATTGTGAACATTGGTACCTACGGGGATATCACTCAATGAGAGGCAATTGCCTATTCTTATTTCCGCTTCGCTGCCGTTAACGATCTTGTGTCCGACCTTGAGTCCGTCCGGAGCGAGGATGTATCTCTTCTCTCCGTCCGCATAAACGAGAAGCGCAATATTTGCGGTCCTGTTCGGATCATACTCGATCCCTGCGACAGTTGCGGGTATACCGTCCTTGTCATTTCTCTTGAAATCGATGATCCTGTATTTTATTGTTGCTCCGCCGCCTCTGTGGCGAACGGTGATCTTACCCTGATTATTACGTCCTGAATGCTTGGGAAGTCTCACAACCAGACTCTTCTCGGGAGTCTTCTTTGTAACTTCGGCAAAATCAGAACCTGTCATCGCCCTTCTCGAAGGGGTATAGGGGTTATATGATTTGATTCCCATTTTCTGTCTCCTTAGTTTTTTATCAGACCTGCACAGATAGTTTTTTATTATCCTGTGCAGTCTATAGTTTCTTTATTATTAAAGTCCGGTAAAGATCTCGATATCCTTTGAATCCTCGGTCAGGGTAACGATGGCCTTTTTCTTCTTTGCGGTCCTGCCGACAACCATCCCCCTGCGTCTCTTCTTACCCTGGATATTCAGGGTGTTCACCTTCTTTACCTTTGTTCCCTCAAACATCTTCTCGACAGCCTCGGCTATCTGGGATTTGTTTGATTCCGGATTTACAAGGAACGTATACTTCTTTTCCGCCTGTCCGTTCATGGACTTCTCCGTCACCACAGGCTTCAGTATAACGTCATAGTATTTTATGTCTGCCATTATGCGTATACCTCCTCAAGCTTCTGAACAGCTGCCTTCGTGGTGATGACAGTGTTGTATTTCATGATGTCGTAGGTATTGATGGTATTTACCTGAGCAGTGATGACATCGGGAATATTCCTCGCGGAAAGGATGGCATTTTGATCAAGGCTGTCAAGTATGACAATTGCCTTGTCTACCTTAAGTGCATCAAGCACCTCCTGGAATTTCTTTGTCTTTATCTCATCAAGCTTCAGCTCGTCAAGAACTATGAACTTATTGTCCTGAACGCGGCTTGTGAGAGCGCTCTTTAAAGCATACCTCTTTTCCTTCTTATTCATCTTAAAGGAATAATCTCTCGGAACGGGAGCGAATACTACGCCACCGTGTGTCCACTGGGGAGATCTGGTCGAACCCTGACGGGCGTGGCCTGTTCCCTTCTGTCTCCAGGGCTTTCTTCCGCCGCCGGACACTTCGGAACGTGTCTTTGCTTTCTGTGTTCCCTGGCGTCTGTCAGCAAGCTGCTGAAGAACTGCCTGGTGAACAAGGTTCTCATTTATCTCTACACCGAAGAGCTCATCGGAAAGCTCCATATTTCCGACTTCCTTGCCTTCCATGTTGTAAACAGATACACTAGCCATTTTCTTTTCTTTCCTCCTTTCCCTAAAGATTATTTATTTCCCTTGACTGTTTCTTTGATAGTAACAAGGGCCTTCTTTGCTCCGGGAACCGCGCCCTTCACAAGAAGAAGGTTTTTCTCGGCATCAACGCGTACAACCTGAAGATTCTGAACTGTGATCTTCTTTGAACCCATATGTCCGGGCATTCCCTTGCCCTTGAATACGCGGCTGGGGCTTGAGCAGGCACCGTTGGAACCCTGATGACGGTGGAACTTGGAACCGTGCTTCATGGGACCCCTGTGCTGTCCGAGTCTCTTGATGGTGCCCTGGAAACCCTTACCTTTGCTAATCGCAGTAGCATCCACAAAATCGCCGGCCTCAAAAATGTCTGCCTTGATCTCCTGTGCGAGCTGATAATCTGATGCGTTATCAAACTTAAACTCACGGACAAACCTCTTGCTCTCGGTACCGGCCTTCTTAAAGTGGCCTGCCATAGCCTTTGTTGTGCCGTGAGGATGTGCGATCTTCTTCTTTCCTCCTGCGTCCTTCTCGATAACCTTGTCCTTGATCTCTCCGAATCCAACCTGCACTGCATTGTATCCGTCGTTCTCAACGGTCTTTACCTGAGTGACCGTACAGGGACCGGCTTCCAGAACCGTTACCGGAGTAACTACGCCGTTCTCGTCAAAGATCTGGGTCATACCGATCTTTCTTGCTAAAATAGCCTTAGTCATTTTCTCACCTTTCTGCATTGGAACATCCCTCTATTTCCGGAGATGTTCATACATTGTTACTGATTACTCCTGCTTCATTTTGATGTCGATGTAGACACCAGCGGGCATTTCAAGCCTTGACAGTGTTTCGACAGTCTTCTGTGTGGGCTGGATGATGTCGATGAGCCTCTTATGGGTCCTCTGCTCAAACTGCTCTCTTGAGTCCTTGTACTTGTGTACCGCACGAAGGATGGTAACAACCTCCTTCTTTGTGGGAAGGGGTACCGGTCCGCTGACCTCTGAGCCGTTCTTCCTAACTGTCTCGATGATCTTTTTTGCTGATGCATCTATCAGCTGATGATCATAGGCTTTCAAAATGATTCTCATTACCTGATTTGTCATAAAAAAAGTCGCCTCCTTATTCGTACTTTTAACCAGCACGACAAGCGGTGACTGTACACGTTTCCGGGTGTGTCCTAAACCCACAGCGGACTCATTCCCGTTGTTCTCCGTATTTTTACGGAACTTTTACCGGAACCGCCTGCTTTTGCTAAGCTGCTCCGGCGTGCTACAGTGACTTGCCGTCAGTATCCAGACTTGACATTCGCTCCACGGAGATACCGGATCCGCAGGCTTTACCTGCCTTTCCGCAACTTCACGCTTCATAGCTATCAATGTCACAGCAATCGCTATTATACATTGGGTTTTTTCATAATGCAAGGGATTTTTTTATATTTTGATATGTTTTTTTGAATTGTTTTACTTATACCACCTGCCGGCGGCTCCGCAGGGCAGAATCAGTCCGGATACCGTGACGGGAAGTCCTACTTCATCGGCCTCCGTACAGCCTCCCCTTTTTTTCATTATGACAGAGCCCAGCATATATCTGAGAACCGCAGGCTGCAGGCCTGTAGTATACGAATTTACAAGAAAGAAAAGAGGATCCTCCGAAAGAAGCTCCGCCGCACTTTCAATAAAGGAATAGATATTGTCCTCTATCTTCCATATCTCACCCCTTGGTCCCCTGCCGTAGGAGGGCGGATCCATCAGGATACCGTCGTACTTACTGCCTCTTCGTATCTCACGCTCCACAAGCTTTTTGCAATCATCCACGAAAAATCTGAGCCTCTCTGCGGGAATACCCGAAAGACTGCAGTTTTCCTTAGCCCAGCCTACCATACCCTTTGAGGCATCCACGTGTGTCACATGGGCTCCCGCTGCAGCACAGGCCGCAGTTGCACCTCCGGTATAGGCAAAGAGATTCAGTATCCTTATTTCCCTTTCAGGGTTTTTATTCTCCGCATCCCTTATTCGTTCTGCCATCCATTCCCAGTTTACCGCCTGCTCGGGAAAAAGACCCGTATGCTTAAATGAGAAGGGCTTTAAATTGAATTTCAGGGTTTTTCCGGCACCCTTCAGACTGTAGCCTATGCTCCATTCCTCCGGAAGGTCGAAAAACTCCCAGCTGCCGCCGCCTTTTATGCTTCTGTGATAGTGGCCGTTCCGTTTCTTCCATCCGTAATTTTCTTTCGGGGTTTCCCAGATCACCTGGGGATCCGGTCTGACAAGGATATACCTTCCCCAGCGCTCCAGCTTTTCACCCTTTGATGTATCGATAACTTCATAGTCTTTCCAGTTGTCTGCAACCAGCATATTTTTCTCCAATTATTAAACGAAATAAGGATTCTTCGCTTCGCTCAGAATGACAGTATCCCAAAAAGCTGTATCAGATCAGCAGGCATTAGCAGATCCGGGGGAGACCCTCGCCGTACAGAGGCCCCACTATCCTTTCACCACCGATCCCGGTTTTAAGTATAAGCTTTCCTTCTCCGGCTGTCGCCGGACTTTCCGCGTATCCTATTATCACAGCACCCTCGCCGTACCTTGATTTTTGAATTATGTCAACCGCTTTATCCTTATCCCTGGCGGCTACGGTACAGACCATCTTTCCCTCATTACCCATATACAGGATATCCAGCCCGAGAAGGGCTGAAAAGTCCCTCACCGCATCACTCACCGGAAGCTTTTCTTCTATAATAAATATGTCACGCCCCGACTCCTTTGAAAACTCGTTCAGTACCGTTCCGAGGCCGCCCCTTGTCACATCCCGCATGGCATGGACTTCTATGCCATTCTCGAACAGTCTCCCCACCATTTCATTTAACGGAGCATTGTCGCTTTTTATCTTTTCGTTCCTGATGCTTAAGCGCTCTTTCATTATTGCTGCATGATGATCCCCGATATTCCCCGATAATATGACTGCGTCTCCCTCCTTTATTAAGGAAGCTCCCACATTCACCTTTTCATCGAGAAAGCCAACACCGGCTGTATTAATGATAAGACCCGGATTATCATCCTTACCGCCCTTATGCTCTATTACCTTCGTGTCTCCGGCAACGATCCTTACTCCGGCTTCATTCGCGGTTTCCGCCATTGAATGGACGAGCCTTTTAAGAAGTCCCGTATCCAGTCCTTCCTCAAGCACAAAACCTGCAGTGAGGTACCTCGGCTCCGCCCCGCTCATAAGAAGATCATTCACTGTTCCGCAGACAGAGAGCCTTCCTATATCTCCGCCGTCGTAGAAAAGAGGCTGCACAACAAAGGAATCAGTGGTGAGCGCCAGTCTCTTACCTCCGGGAACCACAGATGAATCCTCCATCCTGTCCAGATATTCATTATGAAATTCATTCCGGAATACTTCCTCGATAAGCTTTGAGGTGGCATCTCCGCCGCTTCCGTGTGATAAGGTAATGTTATTCATAGCCTTCTTTAAGTAATTCTCATCTGTTTATAAACTCATTAAAGCAGGCGCCCTCCCTGGATACCATACAGGCGCCTTTTGGAGCAGAGGGTGTGCAGGTGCTGCCGAACAACGGACAGTCCGTGCTTTTTTCTTGTCCGGTGATAACCTTTGAGCAGTGACAGCCGGCATTCTCCCTGTCCTCGGTGAGATCCCGGCTTCCCGCGTCAAAATCAGAAAAGTCCCTGCGAAGGTACAGACCCGAATTCCCCAGCATTCCGAGTCCTCTCCAGGATGCGTCTCCGGCTTCAAAAAACCTGTCCATAGCCTTAAGCGCTTTTTTGTTTCCTTCAGCCGTCACTGCCGATGGATAGAAATTCTTTACAACTCCCTTTCCCTTAAGCTTCACGAGGGCAAATACAGCCTGAAGAATGTTCTCTGCATCAAAGCCCGCTGCCACCATGGGGGTGCCGATATCCGCTGCTATCGGCTCATAAAGTCCGAAGCCTGTTACCGTACAGACATGGCCCGGAAGCAGATATCCGTCCATCCTTCTGCCGATTCGCTTAACAACCTCCGGCATAGTCTTTAGGGAGGTGAGGAGCTTTATATTGCTGATGCCGAGTTTCCGGGCATTCTCAAGCAGGGCAGCATATACCGGCGCCGTAGTCTCAAAGCCCACTGCAGCGAAGATAAAGTTATGTAAACTATCCTTTGCTGCCTGTTCAAGCATATCAAGCGGGGAATAAAGCATCCGTATATCATCGCCACATGCCTTTGCCTCTTCCAGAGTGCCCCGGCTCCCCGGTACCCTTAAAAGATCCCCAAAGGAACAGATCACATTATCAGGCTCCTCCGAAAGGGTGATGAGCCTGTCTATATAGGAGGTAACTGTCACACAGACAGGACAGCCCGGACCCGAAACCATACGGATATGAGGGGATAAAAAAGACCGGATGCCGCTTTTCACGATGGCGGCTGTATGCGAGCCGCAGATCTCCATAAGACTGACATCCGGACCGTTATAGTTTTTTAGGAATTCTGCTATTTCTTTATCTGTCATTCACAGACCTGTAAATGTAAAAAATGATGGTTTACATAAATTCACGCTTCCAGCTCCCGGATATAATCTGCAAATTCCGTCATGAAATCCGCATCCTCTTCTGTAAGCTTCTGGATAATGCATCCGGCGTGAACCAGCACCCTGTCATCGATATTGATATCAACAAGCCCCGCGTCTGCTTCTACGAGATTTCCGCTGAAATCCACCGTGGCCTTCCTGTCCTTTAAGGCAATGACTCTCCCCGGAAGTGCAACACACATATGCCTTACTCCTTTACGTCCGCAGTGTTTCCGGCCGCTTCCGCTGCTTTGGCAGCTGCCTCCGCTTCAGCCTTTTTCTTAGCTTCCATGGCTGCCTTTGCCGCCGCAGCCTTTTCGGCAGCGATACGCGCCTGCTCCGCGAGAGCTTCCTTCTGTTTATCGGAAAGGTCAAACTTCTTCTCTATCTTCTCTGTTCCCGGCTCCTGGTACTGCTGCCCCATGGAAAGTGACTTCTTCGGACAGTTGTCAACGCAGCTCCTGCACTGTATACAGGAAAAAGGACGTATTGCCCAAGTCTGCCCCTTCTTGTCAACCGTTATGGCTCCCGTGGGACACCTCATCTGGCAAAGTCCGCAGAGTATGCAGACATCCATATCATTTTCCACGTGACCCCTGGTGCGTTCCGGGAATTCTCTCGGCTCGAAAGGATATTTTACTGTGGCAGGCTTTGAAAAGAGATTCTTCAAGGTCTGGCCGATATAATTCACATTATTCATTAATTGTCTATACCGCTCCTCTCGTCATACTGTATTCTTCCGCCATTATAAGCGGAGCTTTAGCGCTCCGTACAGCTTATACAAGGGTCAATGGCAACCACGAGAATAGGCACGTCGGACAGAGAGCATCCCTGCAGCGTCTCCGTAAGTGCCGGAATATTTGCAAAGGTCGGTGTGCGGACTCTCATACGTTCAAGGAACTTCGTTCCGTTTGCCTTAACGTAGTAGCAGGCTTCGCCCCTCGGCTGCTCTATCCGGGTCATGTGCTCTCCCTTCGGGAATCCTTTCACCGGAACCATTACCTCACCGGACGGCACCTTTTCTATTGCCTGGCGTATAATGCTGATGCTCTGCAGTATCTCCTGTGCGCGCACAAAGGTTCTTCCGTAGGTATCGCAGTCATCACTGGTTATGATCTCAAAATCAATATCATCATAGGCTGCGTATCCCAGCTTCCTAGAATCCCTCTTTACCCCGCTCCCGCGAAGGAAGGGACCGCAGCAGCCCAGCTTCTCAACCTGCTCGGCGCTTAAAAAACCCACTCCGCAGAGCCTTGATTTTACCGCACTGTCGTTCAAAAAGGCCTTGACGTCAATAGCCAGTTCCTTTTCTATCTCATC
>CADCQV010000331.1 GCA_902803625.1 uncultured Lachnospiraceae bacterium | reverse complement strand
GCGCCAGCGAAGGATCTTTCCGACCGGTTATAGAAGATTCTTCGCTTCGCTCAGAATGACACTAACTTAACGCCATTGGGACGGTTCCAACTGACTCCTTCCTCACTCAGAAATCGCCGCCGAGATAAATCCCGAAAACAGCGGGTGTGCCTTATTTGGTCTCGATTTGAATTCCGGATGCGCCTGCGTGGCAAGAAACCAGGGATGTGAGGGGAACTCCATCATCTCCACTATCCTGCCGTCCGGTGAAACTCCGGATATTTTTAACCCGGCTTTTGTAAGAGCCTCCCTGAAGTCATTATTGACCTCGTATCTATGGCGGTGTCTTTCACTGATATCCTCCCTGCCGTATAGCTTATAGGCCTTCGTATCCTTATCAAGCCTGCAGGGATAAGCCCCAAGTCTCAGTGTCCCGCCAATATCCGTTAATCCCTCCTTGTCGGGCATTATATGGATCACGGGATGTGTGGTATTGGGATCCTGTTCCGTCGAATTGGCATCCTGAAATCCCAGCACGTTTCTCGCAAACTCCACTATGGCAAGCTGCATTCCGAGACACAGCCCGAGGTATGGTATATTATTCTCTCTCGCGTATCTGATAGCTGTAAGCATTCCCTCTATGCCCCGGTGCCCAAAGCCTCCGGGAACTATGATACCGTCCACATCCTTCATCATCCCAGCGATATTATCCCCGGTGATATCCTCGGATGAGATCCATTTAATATCTACCTCCGCCTTGTTTTCGGCTCCTGCGTGCTTCAGTGCTTCCACAACGCTTATGTATGCATCATGGAGTGAAACATATTTCCCTACCAGGGCGATCCGTACCTTCTTTTCCGGATGCAGCATCCTTTCTACCATCTCCGACCAGCTATGTAGATCCGGCTTGTTATTCTGAAGCTTCAGAGCCTCTAAAACCCTGTCTGCGAGCTGCTCCTCCTCCAGCGCAAGAGGAGCCGCGTAAACAGTCGGAAGATTCAGATTCTGTATCACATTTTTCTTCGGTACGTTGCAGAAAAGCGAGATCTTCTCCCTTATATCATCATCAAGGGGCTTCTCCGTACGGCTGACTATGATATCCGGCATGATCCCGAGACTCATAAGCTCCCTTACACTTGCCTGTGTAGGCTTGGTTTTCAGCTCACCGGAGGCGTGAAGATACGGGATAAGGGTAACGTGGATAAGGATCACATTATCGGGACCGGTCTCCTGCTTAAACTGCCTTATTGCCTCGATAAATGGCTGGCTTTCGATATCACCGACGGTTCCGCCCACTTCTATTATGGCGATCCTTTCATCGGTATTGCCTGTTTCCCTGAAAAACCTGCTCTTTATCTCATTTGTGATATGGGGGATGACCTGTACGGTTCCGCCGCCGTATTCCCCGCGTCTCTCTTTATTTAGGACCGACCAGTAGATCTTTCCCGTGGTAACATTGCTGTTGGAGTCAAGCTCCTCGTCTATGAACCTCTCATAGTGGCCAAGATCCAGATCCGTCTCTGTGCCGTCCTCGGTAACAAATACCTCCCCGTGCTGCACGGGGTTCATTGTTCCGGGATCAATATTTATGTATGGATCAAATTTCTGGATCGTGACCCGGTAGCCTCTCTCCTTTAAGAGCCTCCCAAGGGATGCCGCAGTAATACCCTTTCCAAGACCGGAAACCACTCCTCCTGTCACAAAAACATATTTTACCGACATATTCTCCTCCGATATTTATGGGGTGCCGCCAGAGCCAGCCCTGCGCTGCCCCTGCAAAAAAAAAGGCACTCCGGACTGTAGTCCGAAGCGCCCTTGCTTCAATAAATGAAATATAAACTTTTTACTCCCGTTAGTCAAGGGCAGCGGGGGAGCCATTGGGAGTCAGTTGGTAGTGCGGGGTACCGTTCACCATGATCTCCCGAGGGACGATAAGGTTGATACAAAATAACGATAGACCCCCTTTCGGGGTTTAAGGGGGTGCAAAGAAAAAGCACGTATATCCGCCGTTTCATGGCAATAAAAAAGGACCTTGATCATTCGTAAGGGGATGCTATTCCCAGTTCTCTGCATTTTCGGTTCATTTCTTCTATTTCTCCGTTTTCAATATCCTCGATTCTCGACAAGCTCGACTCTTTGTTAAATTTGGCTATTTCCATTCGTAACTTATTTAAATCAAAGACGTTTGTTACACCTCCTGAAACCTTTTCCAGTTCATCATCATCAAGGATCACACCTGCTTTCTCCGCCCCGTCCTTTACGCTTTCAAGGATAGTCTTTGCTTCTTCTTCTGACTTTGCATTGTCAATCTTTTCTTTGATCTGATCTGTAAGCTTCATAATAATCTCCTTTTCTGAAAAATTCGCATCCTCTGAACTAATATAGAAAAGAAGCATTTGCATAACCCCAAGCACCTTGATATTGTACATATCTATATTTGCACGGTGTTCCGTTTACTCCGGTGCCATCTATGGTTTCCCCATAGGTGAACACCTCATAGCCGGGATACAACTGTGTAATCTCGTGATACCGGTCCCAGACAGGCTGTGGTCTTAACGCCAGATAAGATCCTTTACAATTTCCTACAGACATATAAAATCCTCCACCGCCAGCACCTCCGCTTACGGTTTCAAGCTCCTCATCGGTGAGCAGCATCCCTGCTTCTTCGATGATCCCTTTTACTTCTTCTTTGTTTTTTGAGTTATCAACTTTAGATTTAAGATCCCCTGTAAGCTTCATATCTCTACCCTCCGTAAAATCGATCAAACTTTTTCCTGACTCAGTCTAAGTCAAAAAGAACCGTTCCTTTTCGCTTACGGTTGTCAGCCCTTGACTTCCTTAATGTATTCTGTGCCAATCCCTAATAATTTGCAGAGCTTTACGGCATCCTCATAGGTTGAAACGTACATTTTCACGTATCCCCTCGTCATTTCGGAATAGCCCTCGACACAGTACTTACTGGCTCCTCCGACACCGCCGCTCACCTTCTCCAACTCCTCATCGTTAAGCAGCATCCCCGCATTTTCAATGAGGCTCTTCTTTTCGTCTTTTGATTCAGCCTTTTCTACCTGTTTCTTAAGATTTCCTGTAAGCTTCATAGTTGTACCTCCGAAATTTTCCCGACTCAGTATGAGTCAGAAAAAACAATTCCTTTCAACTGTCTGTTAAGCGGGATTAAGGAAGGATTATATGTCTTTTCAGTTAATTTCATTTTATCCTTATCATTCATCATGGCAGTGTCCTCCGAATTTGGGCAGTTTTTGCCCCTTTATATATT